>NZ_DDLD01000059.1:0-24728 GCF_002339435.1 Acinetobacter sp. UBA2581
AGATTATCCATCGAATTGGGCAGCAGTTTCCGCAATTGCTCCTAAAATTGGCTGTACTCCTGAAACACTACGTGTTTGGTATCAAAAATATTTAGATCAACAAAATCCTGTCAAAGTACAAGATATCTGATCAAGAGAAAATGAAGGGTAATCCCCCCTAAAAATACTAGCTCTTTAAAAGAGGCAGTATTATGCTTTTACAACATGGTATTTAAACTTGAGAAACTGAATTTAAAACAATCTACTGTAACTCTTCCAGACAGATATGAAATTAATCCACCCCTAACCCTTTAAACACCGCATCCACCGGATCTGCATAAAAGCTGGTCTGGAACTTGGTAAACAGTTCCACAGGAATCGTTGGGATATCTGCCGCACTACTCATGGGTAAAGCAACCTTCTTGGCACCCGCATCAAAAGCAACTTGCAGACATTCGGCAATACTTTCCACCGGTGTCACTGAACCACCCAAGCTCATATCACCCAGTACCACCATCTGACTTTGTACCGATCGTCCTAACAGGCCTGAAGCGAAAGCCACTAAACTTGGCAAGGCAAGATGGCTGAGCGGCCCGGTATTCTGTAATTCAACCACATGTAAGTGGAAATCATGTTCCAGCACCTTACTCCCCCCCGAGATCCGGGATGCATTGGCCTTGAAGTAGTCAAATGCGATCTTGACCTGCTCCTTGGCACTGCTTGAATTCCATAAGCCTGATGTGGCCAATTTTCCTGAACCTTTAGTGACTTGCAGTTCTAAGCGGTATAAGCCTGGCATGCCCTTATTACTGAGGCCAATGGTATACAGGAAGCCTGGTTTAGCAGGACCTTCGGGAATAAGTCCACCTCCACCCTGCTCTTTTACCGAAACAAAATGCTCTTCTAGAGTGTCATTGTCGATATAGCTAAAATGCACATCATAGAATTCCATCCCTCCAATTTTCTTCAGCTGTTCTTTGACCCGACGGCGCACCTGCAGTGCATATTCCAGGCATTGCCGTACATCTTCTTTATTAAACTGACCGTGTGGGTAAAGCAGCTTCATCAATCCAGAAACCGTCTTGCGAACGGCGATCACATCACGCTGATTCAGGTTATTCCCTAGCTTGAAGTACTTCTCAATGGCATCCGCAAAACTGCGCTTGCGCATTTCCCGGAAGAATTCAGCCAGATAATCAACAATCAGGCCATAACGGTTGGTAAAGAATTCCGGGCGCATTTTTGGAATTTCCCAACCTGGGATATAGGCATGAAAGCGATCAAAGAATGCTGAATCGATCATAGCTTCAGGAAACGGAGCCAATAAGTGGCTAGTCTTCACCAAAGATTCAACACTTTGGTTAATATTACCCACAAAAACCATCGAAGCTGAGGCTTCCATCTGTTCACGACCACGAGCAAAAGATCCTGAGGCCATGTAATCTTTCATGATCTGTACACCATCTTTGTCCTTAAAGGAAATACCGGCGACTTCATCAAAAGCTACCACATCCCATAAGCCCACCAGACCAATACGGCGGCTACTCATGTTATAGAACAGGTTGGCGACAGTCGTTTGCCCACCAGAGACTAAAATACTATTCGGTGAACACTCTTTGTAAATATGGCTTTTCCCGGTACCGCGTGGTCCCAGTTCACAGACGTTATAGTTATTTTCAACGAACGGAACCATACGCGCTAATAGGTGCCATTGCACGTCCTCTTTTAACGAAGCCGGTTCCATGCCGATGGAACGGATTAAACTCTCGCGCCACTGATCAGTGCTTAATGCTGCTCTGCCACTGAAGAGTTCATCCATATTCATATTCGGCATTTGAATCGGCTTGAGTAAGCTCACCCCAAATGGAGAACTAGTCTGCCCTTCTTCAAAATAATAACTGAGCGTAGCAATGACCCAGATACCACCAACAAGTAATTTTTCATACTCTTTGACGATGCCTGCCGAGATTTCGGCATCTTTGATGCCCAGATTACTAAATGATGCTTCGTATTTGTCCTTACGCTCATTCAGCTTTACGGTCACCCGATCAATGACTTTATAACTGCCACGTTCACGAACCAGGGATTTCACCTTCTCAGCTTCATCAGGTCGTACATAGTTCTCTGCCAGCACCGTCTTTACGTTACGTAGTCCCTGCTCAATGATCTCAGGATCATCCGAGGCACAATACATCCCTAGCAGGTATTCGAGTACATAGACAGGAACGTTAGCCCCTTCTTTGATCAGTTTAGTCAGATCCTTACGTACCACCCGCCCAGCAAAGTGTTCATTCAGCAGCTGATCCAGTTCTTTATCGTTAGCAGATTCCATGTAGGCTACGCTCTATCGTTAATTCGTTATTAGAAGAAGTCATCGGTAAATGCCAAATCAATGGTGACCTTATAGCGCTGCACTTCGATATTTAGGTCTTTGTCCTTCAGTACCAAGAAGTAATCTTTCTTACGGTCAAAATCAGTACCGGACAATGACAGTCTGACCTGTTTTACCCGTTCCGCAACAGAGTCGGTAGTGCTATCAAAAGTCAAAGTTTCTTCACTGGAAACTTTAAGATCCCCATCATAAATGGCAATGGATAAAGTCACTGGCATGACCAGCTCACTGACAGCTTCGGTTTGCATCAAATCAAACTTCTGGATGTTATTGACCATCTTCAGCGTGGATTTGGTAGAAATGACCTCAACTTTACGCTTGGTCCGCTGTCCAGCCTTTTCACCACGTAGCTGTTTTACCATCAGTACCGGTACCACAATTTCCTGAGGCATGATGCCGCCATGCACGAAACGTGAGCCTCCTACAAAATGGAAACGGTTCGCCCCTTTTGGAATCCAGAAATCAGTCGCAGATAATGTGCCTGCCGTAGCTTGGGTTGAGCCTTTCCAGGCTTCCTTGCTCTCTGGTAAACCATGCCCAATCACATAGCGTTTTTTGCTCTTCAATGTATTGGTAGGTTTTTCAGTCAAGCTTGAACGATCCGCAGATTCCAGTTTACTTTGCTGGAATAAGAAGCCATGGTCGGCTGTAATCAATAGGGTGGAAATATTAAAGTGCATTAAAATTTTACGGCTGAGTTCAGTCAGTTCTTCAATAGCATGTTCCACCGCCATAAAGGTTTCTGATTCTGTCGAGGCGCTGTCGCCGCGTGCATCAATCACGTTGTGATAAACGTAAATCAACTCATAGTCTTTCAGCGCTTCACGGCCTTCATCACGCGACCAGCCTTTTACCATTTCAGCGGTTACTGCCAATCCATTATAGGCAGCCAGAATTTTGGATCGTGCTGCAGTCCCTTTGCTAGATTGCCCATCTACTAAAACATCATCCCCTGCGGCCTCTTTGTATTCCAAAGTCTGATGCGGCAACAACGAGGCCATGCCAAGTGTGGTGTAACTTGGGACAACACCCAGCTGTGAAGACAAGGTCGCTTCAGAATAACGCTTTTCATTGATACGATCACGCAACTCTACCGCAGCTTCATAACGGAAAGCATCACTGATAATTACCACAATACGGCGTTTCGTTGCAGAATTGAGTAAGGGTCTGACGTGGGTATCGTAGAAGTTCTGCTGATTTGGGATATCTGCCACTTTCCAGACATTCAAGCGTTGCTCAGCTTCTACACGCTCGCCCCAGTTTCGTGCCAAGTGGTCAATAAACCAGTAGGAATAGCAATTTTCGACTTCTTCATCGAGTTTTTTCAGGATATCGACATGAGCGCGTTGAGAAGCAGCACTGTAGTGGCGATAGGCCATATCAAAGCGATACAACTCCTGCTCGTAGGCTTTATACAAGGCTTCGCTAGAGTCGAAATAGAAACCGGCATCAAACAGCAGTCGCAGGCTGAACAGCTCAATCGCTGCCTGCAACGCTGTATAGACGGTGCGGTATTTACGGCGGGTTGCATCGTCCTTATGTTTGGACGCCCAATAGCCATCCAGACGGGTAGAAATAATCGTTCTGAAATGTTCCAGTTCAGCTTTGGCTGCTGCAGGGATATGACTGGCCAAATCAACAATGATCTTTTGTTCAATCACTTCAAAAGTCATGACATCGAGCAGCTGCTCAAGATCAAAAGCCCCGACCTTTTCTTGGATCCGCAGTGCATTAGCCACGGTCTGGGAGAGTGTATCGAAGGTTGGGTAGTATTTGGAGCTGTCTCTCCAGCGCGACAAAAAGGCTCTGGCTGTTGCACGGGAGCTGACGGATGACATCACCAGTTCCTGAGCCCATAGCGGTATATCGCCCAGGCTTTCACAGAAACCTGTAGTCATCAAACGGATAAAGAACGTACCGAGCTTGAATGGTGCTTCCCCATTCAATTCTTCAACCGATGCTGGATAACCAATTTCCGCCTGTAATGCGGTGACTAAAGCTGGCACCAGTTGGAATTTTTCCAGTTCAGCAAACGATTCCGGATTGACTTCCAGAGCCAGGTTCTGCTGTACCATTTCATCTGCTAGTGCTAGAACGATATGCATGAGTTCGGCACTGTCAGCTTTGACCACAGCCGCAATCATGGCCATATCCAGATCCTGTTCATCTGCATCAGACTGGATATAGCGTTTCAATGTACTCAGACGGGCTTTGGCTTTAAGGAATTCTTCACGTTTGGCCAGATGTTCTCTTAGACTCTGCTGCTGTAAACCCAGCTCATTGAAAATAATCGAGAAACGATCGGCATAGAAGCTGCGTGAATACAGCTTGATGTCCAGTAACCAGTCTTTTTCGGTTTCAGGCTCAGCACTGGGGAAATACAGCAAGTATTTACCCTGCTGATCCTCAAGTTCCAGTTTAAGCTTGATCGCCAAACTCGACTCTTCTGCCATATTCAAAATCTGGACATCATTTAGCTTTAGGGCTTTGATTTCTTCAGTAAATGAATGCTCTGCATCGTACCAAAAGACAATTCGGTGCTGTTCAGTATAAAAGGCTTGTTCCAGGCCTTGCTGTAGTTGACTTAAGTTCATGCAACCACCTCTACATCCTCTACTGCTGGAGCAAGTGGAATTTGGTCAACATGTAGCAATTTTGATTTAAATGCATCGTCACCTAAAATAATATTCCAACGATTTTCCATAAACTCTAAAAGAGTAATACCACGTTCGTAAATTTCTTTCGGTGCCCAATCATCTTGAATATTGACTTCATTTTCAGATATAGAACCGTTGTAATATCCCACACCGCGTCCATTATTTTTTTTCAATTCAAATGCATCATTTTGCAACGATGAGTTTTTTGAACGGGATAAAGGCAACAAATTTCCTAGTGAATGGACCAATAATGTTTTTTGTTGGCTATCTAAATAGCCAAATTTATTCATCCAATATGGATCAGTATCTGTTTGTGGGTAGATATGCTCTAATGTGACATGATCCTTCATACGCGAAGTAAATTCTTTCCAATCTAATTTACTTGTAGATTGCTTTCCTTTAGCTTTCAGCGCTTGTTCATACTCGAATAAAAAGTATCGAACCCCATCCCAACGATAGAAACCTGCTTTTTCTAACTCATAGTTTTCAGCAATATATTCCAAAAATTTGTTTGCTGAAAAATGACGTTCTACCCAATTGTTTAAGTCATGCACAATTCCTTCCGTTGTAATCTTATGATTAAGATAATCTTTCGATTTACTCAGGAAGTTCGAATCACCGGTATGTCCTCTACGGCGACTTAAGGTGAAAATTGTGAAAATATATCGCTCTATCGCTTTAAGTAGCGTATTGGTTTCATCGAAATTATTACCACGACAAAATGCAGCCAGAATAAGTGGTTTAAATGATTTATAACCAAGACGAACCAATCTATCGACTAACTTTTTATTGCTGTCATCGTTATAGTCTTTTAAAGGATAAGATGGGTTATGCATGTAGAACCAAGGCCTAACAGCTTGTTGTAAGCTCATGACATAATCATTGATTTCCCCTACGCTTAACTGATCATTGTCATTTTTAGGATGTGTTACATTTTGAACAGTAAATTTTTCATCCAACAAATAGTCTCGATAATCATCACCAGTTTGTCGACTAAATTTAAAGTACATTACCCAGTGATTTCTTAAAAACTCCTCATCACTCAGCAATTTATCTGGATTACGACCTAAATACTCATAAATTGTTTTCCAAGTCGCATTAATATTATTTCGTAATTCTGACCTACCACTATGCTCTGGGAAAAGTGTGGATAGATAAATTAACCTATTTTTTAACAATTCTAGATTAGATAGTGGTTTACCACGATTGTTCATCGTTTCAAATGTAACAAATACATCTATTTCTGCATCAATCTCATAAAGATTAAACTTAAACTTTTGCGTCAATTTTTTATAAATTTCAGCAATCTCATCTAACTGTAAAGTTTCTAATTTATCCTTAAAAAATTGCTTTGCTTTTGCAAGATTTCGGGTATAGAAGGTCTGCTCATCATTATTCGTTGCGGATTTCTCTAAGAACACTCCTGTTCTTAGAAATTCATCACTTGGATTATCTTTTTCATATCCAAAAAGATAAGATTTACGCAATCCAGTTGGTGCGATATGCAGGATATATTGCTGTCGAATTTCAGCTACAGTCTGGAAGTTTAATTCAGAGCCTTCTGGAACTGACTCTAGTATGGCTTGAATTAAGATAACTGAAGTCGTTAGGCGTTGTTGCCCATCTACAATATAAAATGGCTTATACCCTTTACCATCAATAATCCAAAGATCACTTTCCCAACGTTTCCAATACTCATCTGCAACGGGCTCTAAGGTAAGTACACCTGTATAATGAACGCGTTCAGGACTTAAATGAATTAAGTCCTCCCAAAAGTCATTCAGTTGATGTTCTTGCCAAGCATATCCGCGTTGATAATCAGGAATTCGAATAATTCTATGCTCAAAAATACTGCTTAATGTTTTTAAAGCATTCATCATTTCTCCCCCGTAATCGCTTTGACTTCAGCCAACAAGTCGCCAAACTTGCCATAGTTCACTTTCACCCCATCATCCAGATCTAAGTGAATACGCTGATCGGCAAAGTGACGCAGTTTTTCTTCAAAGCTACTCAGTTCAGCCTGTTGCTTATGCAAGTTTTGTAGTTCTTTTTCTTTACGTTTGATTTCAGCAGCAGAATCACTGTTTTCGATTTCACTTTGCAAAGAGTTAACCATCGCTGTCATTTTTGAAATCAGTGGCATCACGTATTCAGTACGCATACGCGCCAAGGTACTTTCGTTATAACGATGCAAGTACACCAATGCCTGGAAAGCCCCCTGTTTTCCACTGCTGAATAACCAGTAAATTGGACGCTTTTTATAGGTCTGCATGTGGTCTTTATAGAACTTGCTGGCGAGGTAACGGCGGATGGTGTCTTCAGCTGTTTCACTGGCTTTTTTGTCCAAGCTTTCTGCCAGCCACAGCATATTGGTATCCAGTGTGTCTTTACCCCAAACAGCAGTTAGGAACTCTCGAAGACGATGGGTGGCATCGTCTTCGAACCAGTGCATTTCGGTGAGTGGAATAATGCCGTCAGCATCGGCTGGGAATGTTTTATAACGGCTGGCATCAAAGTCTTGATTGCCTGTATGAGCATAGATCAAGCCGGGTTCATCTAGGCTATAACGTCCCATCATACAACCCAGTGCATAAGACACTAAACGCTGACTGTCTTTTTCACGGTCGGCACGGGTAAGGGTAATTTGCTCATCTGGTACATCTGGCGTGAGTTCATTCTGCAAGCCATAGGCATCAATAAATAGCTTATTATTTTCTTCTTCCAACCGTTTCATTTCACCCACGGCGTCAGCATTTTGCTGTTGCCACGTATTAAAGGCTTGTTCTAAGGTTGATTGGTTAGTACGAATAATTGGGTTTTGAGTAAAGTCCCATGATGTTTCATAGGAGTCCCAATCAATTTTTGCAATTTCTATTAATTCAGAAATATTATCCTCATTAAAGCTTTCTTCAACTTTCTCTGGATATGGTAGTTTTTTATAGTCACCAACTTGAAAATGGAATGAGTCATTAAGCATTCTTGAGAGATCGTGACCAAGCTTAGAATTTAAAAATCCTAATATAACTTTTTGAGTTTTCTTATTACTTATAAACGTAGAATGGCCAGAAACATCAAATATGGCTCCAGGTGGCTGATAACGTGCAGATAATATAGTACTAGTTAAATCCGTCCAAGTTATTGACTCATTGAAATAATATTTTCGATTTTTGATTACAAACTCAGGATCACTAATCTTAGGATATTTATCTGTAACCAAATCAATCAGATCCTGTCCATCATTTTCATAGCGAACTACATGATGCTGATTACCATACCATCTCCGCACTTCTCCACCCTTATTGTAAGGGAACCAGTAGAGACCTTCTTTATTGCCATAAACAGCACTTTTACAATTAATACCCATTTTCTCAAAAGTAATTTCATGCCAACTTCGAAGATAAGTAGCATTGTCCGTAGTAGCCATCCCTTGTCGTGGATCAGAAAACTTACAAATATTAGGTGATTCTTTGAAAAAACTATAAATATTATTACTCACCCAATAAGCTATTGGACTACCGGATACATTTTTAAAATCATCCTGAATATTATTGTCAAATCTGCAGAATCCATCTTTTAATGCAACCTCTTTAGAATCTTGTGCTAAATCTACGAGCCTGAAAAATACTGGTTTAAAACCATTAAAATGTTGCCCTTGCATCACAAAAGCAGTCGTTTGTACAACTTCACCTGAAATTTCAGGGAATGCTCGTGCACCTAAATGTGCCATAGTTTGAATCGTACGATCTTGTAATAGCTTTTCACGCATTGCTTCATAAGACGACAAGAACATCCAGCTTTGCATAGTGACCATACTATTAAAGCCACTGTCTTTACACCAAGCAAACCCACGTTCAATAAACATTGCGAATAAGTCTGACTTACTGTCAGGGAATTTCTTCTTAGCAAAATCTTTCAGGGCTGTATTCATACCCTTGCCGCCCATATACGGCGGATTGGCAATCACAGCATCATATTGTTTAGCGAGTAATTTAGCCTGTTGGACTAAAGGTAATAATTCTTGTGCCGACTGCTGCGCAAAAATATCCCCTGACTCTAATGCTTTATTCAGCTTGCTTTCTAAATCAGGTAGTTTCTTAGCGAATGCTTGAGGAATTTGAATCAAAGAACCAAAGGTAGAAGCATGTTCAAATAGCTCCAGCAGCTCTTTTAAATCTGTCTGGGCAATACCAGTACTGGCTAAATCCTGAGAAAATGCTTCTAGTCGTTCTGGCTGACTATCCTGTAACGCAATAATATTTAACTTCGGTGGATTACTAAATAAACGGCGGTCATCCTCACGCGCTTTCATCAACAGCGCAAAACTGGCGAGCTGTGCCGCACGGGTATCAATATCAATGCCGTACAGGTTATTTTCCAGAATCAAACGTGGAATATCACGGCTACGGTAACCACGTTCCAAATAAATCGCTTTCAAACAGTCATAAGCTTCCACCAGAATATGCCCCGAACCACAGGCCGGATCCAGTACGGTAATACTTTCAGGATTTAAAGTATCACCATCTTCACTGATGCGCACATCAATCAGTTGTTTTAACTGGGCATTGACCTCATCGGTCTGTTCCGCTGGCTGAATATAGTATTCCCATTCACTGGCAAGCGTACTATCAGGCTGTGCCATCATCCATAGACGGCCGACACTGTTCTGTACCAGGTATTTTACAATCCAGTTTGGGGTGAATAACTGTGTCGCTGCAGGAATGTCTTCACTCTTGACGACTTTACCAATCACTTGATCTTTCTTTTCAGAAATATAGAATTGATACAACCAGCCAATAATTTGCACATCCGACCAGTCTTCTTCCGGAATGCTGCTCACTAAATCACGGATCAACGAATCGGTTTTGGTAAGATTATCCGGTAACAGTAGTTCAGACTCATCAGAAACCTGTTCAAACAGGAGTGGCATCACCTGATTCAACGCATGACACTGAGCCAGTAACAGCTCACGATACAGCTCTTCGTCTTTATTGCCATCCAGCTTTAACTCAGCCACACGGCTGGCATCTAAACCCGGTAAGTCAATATCCAGACATTCTTCCAGAATCTGCGGTAACCCAGCACTGCCATCGGCACTACTCAGTACACGGCGACCATGATCCAGTAAGCCTTTGCATTCCATGTAGCGAATCGCACAGAGACGGTTAAACCAACTGTAAGCGATATAATCAATCGTCTGCTCAAAACTGCTGGTTTGAATGCGTTTGATCAGCTTATCACGTGGTTTCATGACGGATAGCGGAAAAACCTGATCGCCAATCAGCAGCAAGTCGCCTTTCTGTTCAGCCGGTAAAATGCTGTCTGCGGTGATGCCATATTTGGCGGCCTGCTTGCGCATCGCTGCGATAAAATCGTTACGTGCTTGCGGTGCGTATTTTTTAATATTACTGGTATTCATCTTTAAACCTTTAATTAATGACTGATGCCGATATCCCTAAGCCCTGTTAGCGGATACGCACACGCTTTTTATCACTCACAATTTTTTTCAATTCAGCTTTGAGTGCGTCTACAAACTGATCCACTGATTCTTCTGTTTCCAGATAGACACTGCTGGAGGTTTTGCTGTAAATGCTGGCGACATCGACTTCCACCACCGGTTTCGGTGGAACTACGGCTGTCACAGGCTGTACCGGACTCGCAGCAGGTGTTGATGTATCTGGGCTGGAGGTGGTTGCAGTGTTGGTTACACTCTCTGCTTTGCTCTGAGCCAGTTGTGCCGTTTTGGTCTGACGCTGGATTTCCGTACGAACTTCGCTTTCCAACTCATACAAGACTTCATCAAAACGCTCCACGGCGGTTTGGGTTTGCAGCATATAGATGGTGGACAGGCTAGTTTCCACTTCAATATCCGTTTTAAGCAGTTGTAGTGGGCGTAATAGCTTGTTACTCAGCTCAGCGGTAGCGATGCCACTGTTTTTAATCTCAGCTTCTAACTGCTTGATCTTGTCATCAATGTGTTCTATCGCCTGATTACGCTTCTCAGTCAGCAATTGCTCATTGATGCTTTCCACTGTGCGAACCAAATCAGCCACTTTATTTAACAGGCCATAGGGCGATTCAAGGGTGAAAATACGATGTAATTCGGAGAGGGCTTTTTTTGCCACCTCATCACTGCCCAGCGCCTGTTTGTTTTTCTCAAAATGACGTAAGGCCTGTTGCAGTTGCTGCCAGCTCGGCATCTGGTTAGTGAAGAACTCATGAATATCACGATAATCTTCTTCCAGATCCAGATAGTCGTCCTTGTTCTCAACCACGGCCTTAAAGAAATCGAAGCTGTCGCTATTAGCCAGCAAGCGCTCCAAAGTCAGAATCGACTTTTCAATCACTTTCTTGCCCGGGAACTGCCCGACATCAGTTTTGCTTTTGTACGACTTAAAGTTGGCTAACCAGTTGTTAAAATGTTGGGTATAGAATTCAAACAGCTCTTTCTCAGTCGCTGGCCCCATGGCCGAGAATAGGTCTTGGGTCAGTTGGCGTGCCTGTTTCAATACCTGATCATCAGTCTGGCGTTTTTTAATGATCGACACATCACGGCGACGGCGGCTGTTTTGTAAAGGCTCAAAGGCATCTTTTAACTGTAAGCTGCCGCCATTTAACTGCAGTGAAATCCGCCCCATTGCCGCCAACTGACCCACCAGCAGTAAAATCTCGGCATCCGGCCAGCCATAAGGACGTTTGGCAAAACGATCCACCACATCCGAGACCAGAATACGCTCTGTACCAGTGGCCCGTAGTGCAATGTACTGCTCCACTTCCTGTAGGGCTTTGGGATTGCTCTGACCGCCATCCAGAGACAATCCGAGCTGCGCCATATCATCGACAGTCAAGACGGCGTTCAGTTCACGCCAGGCATCCTGCTGATAGACCTGCAGATAGCTCAGTTTGGTATAAGTATTTTCCAGCAGATAACGACAGGCCTCATCCAGCTTGGTGATTGGACTTGAAGATGAAAGTTGTAGATGTTGACCCAAGGCATAACTTTCCGCCTCCAGCAACATTTCTTCGACCCGGACACGCAGGCGTTTTTTACGTTCTTGGTTCTCACGACCACGGTCTGCCAGAATACGGGAAATATCGGACTGAGTGCCATCATCATTTAAGCGGATGAATTTATTGGTTTTCAGCCAGGTGCGCAGTTCATTAAAGAACTGTTTATCGTCTGCCAGTTTAAACAGTATCTGCCCTTCGGCCTGAGTACTTTTACCAATACAGTAAGCTTCAGTGTAGAGGTTATATTCCGTATCTAGTGGAGAAATGATTTCAACTTTCAAATCGCTCTCATACTTCCCATCCAGGCTATGGCTATCTAGGAAACGACCAATCTGATAGTCCATCTTGTTGGCTTGATGGCGGTATTTGTTCTGATCGCGCAGTAAATCTTTAAAGATCAGATTGGCTAACTCTTTATTTTCTTCTGAAGCTGCTAAGTCAGTGGCTTTGATTTTTCGGGTAATATCACGTTCTTCATTGGTCAGGAACAGGAACTCATCGCCATTCCTCGTAATCAGGCTCTCTTTTTCCAGACGCTGCAGGCTCTCTTCAATCCGCTTGCGCAATGCCAGCTTATCTTCATCAATTTTCTCAATCGACAAAGTCACCAGGTTATCCAGCGTACCTTTGATGATATCGACATAGCGGATCATGAACAGGGTACGCAGCATCTGCACATCAAAACCATCCAGGGTCTTATTCTGCCCTGCCTGGTCGATGGTACGCTTCACTGCAGTATCCAGGAAACCTTCGACTGAAGTATAGAAGCGGTGGAAAGGAACCAGGGCACCGACTTCATCTGTAGCAATCGCATTCGCGGCCATCTGGAACGCATCCAGCATGGACCGTTCACCATAGGCCAAGTGTGCACCGGTCGCACCGACTTTACGGATTTCTTCAAATACTTTTTGCACCAGCTGGAAATGGTACGGCGCAAAAGGATAGTTATGAATAAAACTTTCTGGCCCCTCATAGTTCTTGAGGGTTGGGCCTGAACGGTCAAAGGTAATCTGATTTTTTAAGATATCGCCCTTTTGCTCAAACACCGATCTGAGCAATGCTTCAGCTTCCGGGGTTTTACGTAATAAACGTTTCTGGATGACTTCATCGGTATTGGAACTGGACAGTGATAAACGGGTTTTAAAACGTCCAGCAATCTTGGAGAAGTCATTGGCTTTGGAAGAAGACATCTCACCTAAAACAGCATCGATGTCTGCCTGTGAGGTGACGATAATCCAAGCGCGGCCTTTACAGATCGTACCCAGGTTTTCAGTAATGGTTTGCAGTGTCAGCATCAAGCGGGTATCGCTGCCAATAAACTGCCCCACTTCATCCACCAGAAACAACATGCGTTGCTGGGGTCCTTTGCTGTCCAGGTATTCTTTCACCCACTGACAGAAGTTTTCGACCGAAACACTAAAAGTCTGCTCAGAATCCTCAAACCACTTGTGTGCCGCTTCTGCTGATAAGTTGAGGGCTTGGGAAATTGCGGTTTCGACATCATCCTGATAGAACTGATAGCCGTCACGTTCTTCTAGCCAAGACATGCCGCTAGATTCTTCAAAAGCCTGTTTAAAGCGCTCATACACCCCTTTCTGGCTCAGGTGACGTTCCATATGTGCAATATGTGGATGATCGGCACTAAAACCCTGATACTCGTTAAACACGCGTAAAAACACATTCAGAATCGGATTGCCGTCATCATTGGAACTGGCTTTACTGTCGATGTTAAATAGGATGACATCGGCATGATGGCTAACGGCCTTGCCAATATCCGCACGGATAAACGCATCACGGATTTTGCTTTCATCAAAGAATTCTGCAGCACTGCGTTCGTTACCTTCCGCGTCACGTGCCACTTTATTGGCCAGAATATACGATAAGGTTTTCAGGAAGTGTGATTTACCTGAACCAAAGAAGCCTGAAATCCATACGCCGACACGATTGGCAATCGAAGGATCGCTTAGGTCTGTACCATAAGACTGGAAAAAGTCCCGAAAATGCTTTTCCAGCTCATTGGTGACCACGTATTCATCGAGTTCCTGATATACCGTGGTATTGTCATTCTGGTCTGCCTTGACCACCCCGTTTATCGCACGATCTAATGGCTTGTAAAAAAGTTCTTTAATGTTCATCTCAATCCATTCCCCCGAATTCTTATTTCTATTTGCCGTGTTTAAGGCACCAATCTGAATGCTCTGTAGTAATTGTTGCTTGGAATTTTTCCAAATAAACTCATCGCTTGACCGTCGTAATAACCTGGGTAAAACAGCACCACTGGCTTATGCCCCAGTAACGAATGCAAACTATTCAATAAGTGATGGGCACGTAACAGTGGCCAAACCGACCCAACCCCAGTCATCAACACAATATCTTGCGCATTGGTGGCATATTTACTCACCAGATACGGCGCGAACTTATCCATATGCAGTGGGCCCTTTAAGGCTTTGAGCAGCGCTTCATCGCCTTTGGCTTTTTGCATTTGAATGGCTTTATCGATGAAGTTACGCTCAGCCAGATAATCCACCACGGCTTGCAGCAGGTTGATATTCACCACCTTCAGCTGACTGTGTTTTTTCTCCAGCATCCCGTCTAGAAAATGCAGATATTCGCGCACTTTCAACTCATCTTCAGGTGCATAATCAAAAATCCAGAAGCCAATTTCATTACCCAATCCTTGTCCAGTGAGAAACTCAGTGGAAAGAATTCGCTCTGGAATCTGGTTCAGACGCTCATGTATTGTTTGACTCATTGCTGCCCCTCTACAACTAACGCGCCCATACCGACACTTCCATAGATCTTTTAATGCGTTGTTTATAATGTTCTTCCAACAGGCTACGCAGCTCTGCTCTGACGATCACGCGCTGCAACTCCAGCTTACGGGTACTTTTTAAGTAACCGGCTTCTGCCAGCATGCGAAACACCACCTGCCCCATTTTTTTCTTGCTGGACTCTTTCCAATCACAGATATCCGGATCGCGTTGTGAGCGTTCATCCAAAAAATCTGACCAGATATAACTGTCCAAGTATTGCGCCTGAGAGATATAGGCATCCCTCATCACCGTTTCCATAAACTCAAGCAGCAACAGGTTGCGTTCCAGTGCGCTACAAAAAGCCACCTGGGTCGCCAGCTCATCATCCCCATCACGTAGTGCTTTCCAGAAATCAGGCTCTAAGCGCTCCAGACGCTTACGAATAGCGGTGGCATTGCGTTGAGCTGAAGCAGGCGTTCTTTTTTGCAGAATATTGTCAATCTGAATGGCCTGATGCCATTGTTCTGGAGTCGCTTCTCGTAATAACAGATCCGCGATCAGCCGGCTTTCACGCACCATCAGGGAACCACCAATCAGGTCACTGTCATAATGAAATTGTTCTAACATGGCCAATCTCCTATGAAGCTTGATCAAACAGGTAAGACGACAGCTTTTCGATATCTGAACCTTGTAACACTAAGGTATATTTCAAGGCATCTTCCGCCTCAGCCAGCGTGATCGCGGCCTGATATCGCTGCAAGGTATAGTGAGCCAGGGCTTTTTTCACCGGAATCTGTAATCTGCCATCAGGCATGCCGAAGTCTTTTTCGACCAGCGCTTGTTGTGATGAGTTCAATTTTGGATTAGGGATCAGCGTCAGTACAATTTCTTCATGCCATTGCTGATCTTGAGCAGGGTCTACTGACTCAATCGCCACCACAACAGGTGTACGATCAATTCTGGAGAGTAAAAAGTCCTTAAACTGCTTGCTCTGATGGCAATAGGCACGGACATGCCAGCGAAAACCGGTATACACCAGGGTATGTGGGGAAATCATGCGTTCATGCCACTGCGGATTCTGCATCGAGGCATAAATCATTTTTAAAGTACTTTGGTTGCGGCAGGCACGCAAAACTTCCCGAATCACTTCAGGACGTACACTGCGATCAGGTAATTGAACTGCTGCAAGATTCGGTTCTGGCATCGCAATCAGCGCATGCGATTCACTGACCAAGCCCGAGAGCATATTGAGATATTCATTGATATGCGCTGTAGTCAGTACAGGCTGGAAGCTGGCCTTAGGCACATAGCCTTTTACGGAGGGGTCATGAATCAAGGCATCGGGGTTATACAGCGTATTATAGCGCTTGATATCCGCAGAAGCCTGCTGTCGACTCAGCCCAAACCAGCTCATTAAACGATTGGTAACCAAACGGCCTTCCCAGTAAGCAAGCAGCTCGATGGCTCGCATTCGAAGAAGCACTTCATGCTTATCTGTCGTCATATACCAATCAGTCAATAAATAATATTTCTAAGATTACCCCACAGCAAATATACAGTAAACATTTTTGACGGTATTTAAAGGTAGTATTGCAATCATCAGATAAAAAATATACTAGTATCCTGATGATAGCCGTCAAAGTACGATCTCTAGCAGATCATGGATCCTGGTATAGCGCGTGAATTGAGCTAAGTTTTAGAATGAGAGTAATATGGGTTTTAGATTTCGTAAAAGTATTAAATTATTCCCGGGTTTTAAAATTAATCTGACCCATAAAGGCATCAGCAGTGCCAGCATTGGCAAACCTGGTGCTTCTCTAAATATTGGGAAAAAAGGTACGCGAACCAGTGTCGGTATTCCAGGTACGGGACTATCTTACTCTAAACACCAGCCTTACTCTAAAAAGACCCGTGTTCCACAACCGACATCGCTAGAACACACGGAATATAATCCTCAGAATTTAGAACAACCGAAGACAAAGATCTGGCCTTGGATTATTTTTGGAATATTGTGTTTTATTGTGGGTGCCGTCATTTTTTAGCAAAAACAACATTGTATTTTAATCAAAAAAAATGCCCAGATGGATGAATGGGCAAACTAAGGAATTAATATCCTTCAGAAACTCCAGCGCAATTCTCGCTACTTTCAGTAAGCGACTCTGGCTCATTCATGATAGTCTGACTCAATCGAATCGAGGTAAATCGATCCATCACAATTGGAGCAGAAATTATGCTTGAATACATTCTTGAATGATGCTGAAAAGTCTTTGAGTTTTAATTAATAAATAAGAGTATCCATGTCTACCCTCAACTTTACTTATTTTCAGATAGCAACCAATCGAGAGCACTCATTTTTACAATACCATTATAATTCGCTTCAGTCCCTATCGTGTCTAAGGTAAGTAAATACTTGGGATACGAATCAGAAATTTTCTGTAATGGACGTAACTCTCGGCTGAGTGTCTCCTCATTGAGCGTTTCTAATGCCACCTGATAATAAGTTAAATTCTGTAAAGTATCGACAGCAACAAAATCAATTTCATATTCATCAACCCGCCCTACATAGACCGTATAACCTCGTCTGATAAGCTCAAGATAAATTACATTTTCTAAGATATGACCTTGATCAGCATTAGCATCAGGCAACATAATCCGGCGCAATCCGACATCAACTAAATAGTATTTTTCAGAGGATTGTAATAACTCACGCCCGCGTACTTTAAATTGTGCGGCGCTATAAAATAGCAAACTGTCCTGTAAGCCCTGAATATAGCGTTTTACTGTTTCAAATGAGATTTTAACCCCACTTGAAACAAAGGTATTTTTAATTTTATTGATGGAAATGGGTGAGCCTGTCACGCTTGCCAAATATCTTGCGACACGCTCGAGAGAGTTAATATCGGCCGTATTCAAACGGGGAATAACATCTTTAAACATTACACTGGCATAGACCGCTTGCAAGTAATCATAGGTTTCCTGCTGGCTGGTCATGGCAAGCGTATAGGGGAAACTACTGTGCGTGTACATGGCATACAAATCACGATTGGATAATTGTTGGATGATCGGATTATTTTCAATATGCCACTGTTTAAACTCTTGGAATGAAAGGGGTAAAACATGTTGCTCGATATAGCGTCCTGTGAGTAAAGTCGCAAGTTCTCCACTCAGAAAGAATGCGTTTGAACCTGTAATATATAAATCGATATAATCTCGAACATATAAAGAGTCGACTACTTTTTCAAAATTAGTAACATGTTGTATTTCATCTAAAAAAACATAGTTTTTTTTGCTTTTATCAACTTTAGACAGTACATAATCATGTAGTTTACGGTAATCTGTGAGTTCTTCAAATTCCATAAATTCGAAATTGATAGCAATGATGTTTTCGGCTTGTACACCCTGTGCTTTTAGGTCTTGTTGAAACATCGCTAACAAGGTGGATTTTCCAGAGCGACGTACACCCGAAAGCACTTTAATGACATCACGGTCTTGCCATGTATTCAGAAATTTTAAGTAGCCATCACGTCGAATATTAGCGCTTCTCATTGTTTACACTTGAAATCTAAATTTTTAATTAATTCTATCAAAGTTTAGAACCTAGATGTAAAAATATTCAATTTTAAAAAAAGTTTAAAGTTTAAGTGAAACATTCAAAGCTACTGTTGAAGCATGCAAACAGTAGATCTGATAAAAATCCAAATTCTGTCTTTTTAATTATTTTCCATGTCATGTTATGTCATTGATGCTGCGACTTAACTGCTATATAAATTAAGTGAAAAGTAAAAGGAATTAATATGTTAACTAGAGTGGAACTCATTTTTGTTGTGCTGATGGTCTCAGCCTTAATCCTAATTGCTTATGAAATGCTAAAAGGTTTATTTTAGAGCATCTATACAATTTTTGATCAAAAAAAAGCCCACAGAGGGAATCTATGGGCGAAACTAAGGACCTTGACGGTCATTCAGAAACTACAGCTAGTTTCTGGTTGTGATTCTGGACTGAATTAAAAATAACCACATTGGCTGAATGTATCAAAAGTTAAATCATGTGATTAATCATTGATACATCTGCAAAAATGAGCTCATCGCTCTGTTGATTAATACAGTAATTCACCAAACAAATCCGCTCTAATCTCTTCCAGACTCAGATCTGATTTCATTCTATTACAGATGGGATGAACCAACAGACCATTCTCTAGAACGCCTTGCCCACCTACGGCTTTGGCAATCCTATGATCCGATTCAGTAGAATCAAGATAGATCAATCCATCACAAATGAGGCAAAAGTTATGATTACCCACCACAAAATTGTGCTTAAGCAGACTCTTGGTTAATGCCGAAAAGGCCTTTGGCTTTGATCGAGAAATTGGACTAATCGACTCCACATATCCCACCACATTCTTGACTACTGCATCATCATAACCACCCAAAAATCTTTCGACATAAAACTCGTTAAAGTTTATGTACTTGAAGGCCTTAGACATGGACAGAATAAAGGTATTCAGGCATTCCTCATCATCAAAATCAACTTCCATTTCCAAGCTTAAGCAAATAAAGGCTTTATAGACAATTTGTAGCCGATCATAGCCCTTGATACCACTGCCGAACTTGCCGACCGTTTCGGTGGTCGCCACGGGGAAATTGGCGATCAAGAACTCAATACTACGGCGTATCCGGGTGAAGTCCTTGAAACTAATCTTTCGATGATGAATCTGCATGCGGCTTTCATGAATTTCATACACAATTGAAAACCATGCAAGAAAAGAAGTAATCTGAAAACGCTGATCCTTATAAAAATATAAGTATGGATGTAAGCCCAAACTCGGAACCCCAGCATTTTTTACAGGCGTCGCTATCCTGCAAAGAATGGTCAACAGATGCGACATTAGGTTTTCAACGCGCTCCCCCTGATTCAGACTCATAATATTATGAATCTGATCACCCGCAATGATATTCATCAGCTCATTGACCAAGCCAATTTTTTTGCCATGACTCATTTCATTGTCTAATAAAATGGTCGAAGTGCGACACGAAGTCGCTTAATGAAGTTGTTCCCCCTGCGGGAACCACCCGTGTCACCGGGTGAATCTAGAAGGCTGAATAAAGAGCGCCTTCGACAATGTAACGAGGCACCGCAAGGTGCGGGGTATCAATCGTGAGAGGCGTACCCTTCTGGCAGCCATAGCCGGACAAGGGCTAGATAATCGGTATGGTGAACACATGTGAATCTGCGTAACGATCGTTAAGTTGAACGAGCGGAAATGGCTGATACGCTCGAACCAAAACGGTAATGGAGGTGGGAATTGCGTCTTTCGACTACGCATTCGTGACCCATACGCCTCCCGGTCGATAGCAGGCACCTAAGCCGATGTACTTCAGTAAGCGGAACGTGGAAATCCCGTATTACTCCCATTGGGAAAGCAGTTTGCAAAAACTGCCCATGGTGATGCGGGCGAAGGAACGAGGAAAAAGCGAATGCCAGTCTGTAATGGGTTGGATAGAGGTTGAAACATTACCCCACGCGAAAGCGGGCTGACGTCCTTATGGTCTCTCATCACAAGAGAGTGTGTAGAACCCTTTTAATGGAGGGAGAGCAAATGAATGCAGCAGTATCAGCGTGTGCACCTTCCAGCACATCGTGGGACAGCATCGATTGGATTGCTGTACAGCGTCATGTCAGAGGGCTGCAAGCGCGAATTGTGAAGGCGGTACAAGACGGCAGGCATAACAAGGCGAAAGCTTTGCAATGGCTGCTGACTCACTCGTTTAGTGGCAAAGCATTGGCCGTCAAACGAGTGTCTGAAAACAAAGGCAAAAACACGGCTGGGGTCGACAAGGTGACTTGGAATACACCCAAGGCCAAGACCGGTGCGATGATGTCGTTGAAGAGGCGAGGTTACACGCCCCTTCCGCTTCGGAGAGTCCTTATTCCGAAGAAAAATGGCAAGATGAGACCTCTCGGGATACCCACGATGAAATGCCGGGCCATGCAGGCGCTCCATCTGCTGGCTTTGGAACCCATCGCGGAGACCATCGCTGATCGGAACTCTTATGGGTTCAGACCGCAACGCTCAACCGCGGATGCTGCAGCACAGTGCTTTGGTGTGCTGTCAAGAAAAGTAAGTGCGGAGTGGGTGCTAGAGGGTGACATTCAAGGCTGTTTCGACAATATCAGCCATGACTGGATGATCGCCAACCTCCCAATGGACAAGGTGATTCTACGGAAATGGCTCAAAGCCGGTTACGTCTACCAAAGCAAGCTGTTTCCCAGTCGTTCCGGAACACCGCAAGGAGGTATTATCTCCCCGGTGCTGGCCAACATGACCTTGGACGGACTGGAAACGATGCTGGCGAAGAGGTTCTCTAACGCCAAATGGACAGGCAAAAAGCTGCAACTGGTACGGTATGCGGATGATTTCATCATCACGGGGTATTCTAAAGAGTGGCTCGAAAATGAAGTTCGTCCTGCCGTGGTTGAATTTCTGGCGCAGCGCGGTCTCGTGCTCTCTCAGGAAAAGACCAAAATCACGCACATAGGGAACGGGTTCGATTTTCTTGGCTGGAACGTACGTAAGTACAACGGCAAGCTACTGATCAAGCCGTCAAAGGCAAACATCAGCGCTCATCTTGACAAGCTGCGAGCATTAATCAATGCAAACAAAGCGACACGACAGGCCACTTTGATCGGTTTGCTCAACCCGATTCTAAGGGGTTGGGCCAACTATCATAGTCATGTCGTTGCCAAGAAGGTTTTCAACCAGGTAGACAACGCAGTGTGGGAAATGCTCTGGCGATGGGCTGTACGTCGCCACCCTCGCAAGACACTCCGATGGGTCAAAGATCGGTATTTCAAAGTACAAGGAGCGCGTCGATGGGTGTTCTCATGTGATGAACAGTCCGCCGATGGTCGGAAGCGACAATACACATTAGTGTCTGCCTCGGACACGCCAATTGTGCGACATATCAAGATCAAGGCTGCTGCTAACCCTCATGACCCCGCATGGGATGAGTACTTCGAATCCCGATGGGGTAAAAGAATGCTGGTCTCCGCAAAGGGGCGAGCCAAGCTGTATCGGGTGTGGCTAAAACAAGGTGGTCGCTGCTGCGCCTGTCTTAAACCAGTCACCAAAGATACACCATGGCACAGCCGTCATATTGTGAAGCTAAGTCATGGTGGAACGGATGCAGTTGCTAATCTTGAGATTTACCATCTGTATTGTCCGAGGAGTGTTCAGTTTGCCAATGTCAACGATGTATAACCGGGTGCCGAATGGCGCCTTAGCAGAGGCTTGAGCCGTGTGCTGGGAAACTCGCATGCACGGTTCTTAGGGGGTTGGACGTAGGTAACTGCGTCTGACTACCCGACAAAAGTAGCTGGTGGATCCTCTCCCCTAACTCAATCAACTCATTTAAACGTGTATATTGGAGCTCTTCTAGGTTAGATTTATTGTCATTGATATAACAACAGGCATAGATCGCATAATACGCGTCACTACCGCGATTTCTGAGGTGATATTCCTCATATTTATCTAAACGTTTAGTATCTGAGTTAATCGATTGAAATACCCGTCGCGCATCTTCCGGGGTCCCCAGTACCTGCCGGAAACTGATTTTAATATCGCCTAATTTCGATTTTTTTTCTGCAAATTCGGCATCAGTACAAATTTTTTGAAAATCAGCAAGATCTCCTAAATAATTGCGGAGGTAACGAATATCTTGTTTTTGTTGATCATTGAAATTAGGTGCTTGAGGGACTTGCTCATCCGCAAAATATCTATTGATCCACGCATAGATACAGGAAAGACGATGTGCTCCATCAATAATGTAAATATTGCTGTGTATATCTTTCCAATACAAAATGCATAAATTGATGTTTTGATCTTCTGTGCAATCCTCAATAAAGTTTGCAATTTCTTGCACGCTCCAACATTCCGTAGAACGCTGGTTATCCGCCTTAAATAAACATTTGATGATTGGATGCTTTTCAAAATCAGTCAGTGCCACTTCAAAATTGTCACGCTGCATTGAAGGTGACATTTCTTCTGGCAACATGACTTTACGCTGAATAATATTGGTCAATAGTCGTGTAGAACCCATTTCTTATTTTCTCCAGGCAACACTTTCCTACTTTCGCTCAAGTACGAAATTTGAAAATGTATATAGTTCGATTTGGTTAAAGCTGTGAATTAAATGACCGTCAATATCCAGTCAGCGCTAACAAAAGAGACCTAAGAGAAATGGGGGGATTAGATAATAAAATCTTCATGTTTAGTACCTGTAGTTTAGAGTTCACTATCTACAACCATCTTTTCCACGAGATGGAGGTAGACCAAACAGGGGTGGAAATACCGCACTACAGAAGACGGCCAGTCATAGACTGCCCTGCCTGGCCTACCATAATGGCAAACTAAGCATAATAAGCACAAAAAACCGCTAAAGCGGTTTTAATGCTTCTGTAGTAATTTTCAGGTTTCCACGCCCGATTACAGATTTTGCTGTAACGTAATTATCATATGGGTATCTTTTTCTTTGGTCAAACCAAATTAGAATTTTTTATTCATTTTTTAGTGATATTTTAAAATTGAATGCTGGCTTAATTTTTTCAAAATTTTAGCCGAAAAAATCCCTGTATTTTACCTACAT
Source organism: Acinetobacter sp. UBA2581 (assembly GCF_002339435.1). Classification (NCBI taxonomy): domain Bacteria; kingdom Pseudomonadati; phylum Pseudomonadota; class Gammaproteobacteria; order Moraxellales; family Moraxellaceae; genus Acinetobacter; species Acinetobacter sp. UBA2581. The sequence continues at coordinate 23,432 of NZ_DDLD01000059.1, forward strand.
ACAAGGATCCGTGTTTAGCTCAAAATCTATGCTGCATACTTATAGAAGGATTACCTAAGCTAATTAATTTATCTTCTCCATTTTTTGGTATCTCATTAAAATCTAAAAATAATCATATTGGTGGACTCCCAAGCCTTTGCTTTGTAAAACAGCAGTTTTAAAAAGCAAAGGCTTGGGCTATTTTTCTGAAATATATTTGCTTAGGCTATTTAAAAATTAGCTTATAAAATCAAACCAAAAACACAACCAAGTTTTCTATGCTGTATTTAATATTATAAATCTAGCAAAATTAATTTTTTTATTTATAAAAAATAAAAACTAATTTCCCTATTTTACAGAATAAAACAAATCAATTTATAGGGTAAATAATTTATATTAACTCACTAGTCTATAAAATTTACCTTATATATAATTTTATATTTTATAGATTAAATTTAAAAAATAATATCCGAATAAATTTACAAGAATAATAAAAAAATACAATTAAATTTAATCTTATTTTCTCCTGCGAGTCATACAAAATCTTTTGTTTATTGAGTATTTTTTTTGATAATCTCTCATCTAGCCTATCCAGGCTATTCTCAAGAAAAAAATTATCAAAAATCAACCTCACAGAGTGTACACCTCGCGCTAAGTGTCCTTTTTTGACCAAAAAAAAAAGAAGAAATTTACATAAATAATGAAAAAATAATCAAACATGAATTACCTAAAGTTATATACCGATGTTTTTTATATATTTTTTTAATAAAAAAAAACTGTAGCCCCCTACTTCTCCGGTAAAACATTTTAGACCATTTTCTTTTGACCCAGGGAAGGTACTCCAAGGCATTTCATCTTAAAAAAGATACTTTGTAGTACAATTTTTTGTATCAGATGATGCTTTGAATCTGCTTTTTTATTACTAATTTTATAATATTTTATTTTAACTTCAGTCCCTATTTTTTTATCAAAATCACTTGAACTTGATTTTTCTATATCTAAGTAGGATTCTACGTCCGAATATATTTTGGTAATAAACTCTACAAATGAATCGTACAATTTTAAATCTTTTTGACAGACTGCTTCAAAAACTAAAACTGATCGATCATTTTTCAATGAAATTTTATTTTCCAAAATATAATAAAAATTTTTAATTTCTTTTGGGGTAATTTCTTTGTCAATTATGAATGGCTGGCATATTCCATATAAATACGACCAATTGATCATTCGCTCCCAATTTAAATCCATTTCTTGCAGATCACGCTCCTCACTTCTAGCTATTTCTTTATCTTTATAAAGGCTTTGTTGCACAAACCTA
>NZ_DDLD01000032.1:0-11700 GCF_002339435.1 Acinetobacter sp. UBA2581
ACGACTTTCGCAAGAGATCTAATATACCCCGGAATCTATGGAAGTCACGCAGGAAATGGTCAGAAAAGCCAAGAAAATGTTTTATTCTGATATTTATATTGCCTGTACAGGACTATTAAAAAGAGGCGGGACAGAAACCAAAAAAAAGCCAGTAGGAACTTTTTTCTATGTGATTTCTTATAAGGATGAGCTTTATAGTTTCCGCTTTCTTTGCAGAGGTAAACCGAGAGAGAAATTAAAAAAACTGGCAAGAAATATCAATCTGAGCTTAATTGAAATCCTTGAGGGCAGTCGAGACAAGAGAAATAAGTAAATCGCTATTTATTTAGCTTTTGATGGTCGCTCATACACTGATCATGAAAATGCTCTGCTATAAAAAAATCCCAGCCGAAGAGGGGATTTTTTTATATTTGATCGATCAATTAATAAGGATAATTAGGGACAGGGCCATGCGTTGGAATGGTGAGCGATTGTCCTGTTGCCAAGCGATTTGAACCGCCATCCGGTTGCGCATAGAAATACAAAGGTGCGGTAGGCAGATTAAGCATAGCGACTGAAGCATGGGCGGTTGCAGTGACAGGCAAGCCATAAAGTGCATAAAAATCTTTTAGGTCATAGCCCATGATTTTTGAACTGAGCACATAAATCAGGTCAGGGCGGCTCATGCTTTTCGCATTAAAGGCGCCTAATCCCAGTTTATTCTTATCTGCTTGAGATGCTTTGCTTAAATCAATCTGATTATACAAACGTTGTGAAGTATTCAGTAAGCGTATGAACTCAAATACACCCTGAAGATCAGGTCGCGATTTACCTTGATGTAAACGGGTATAGTTCATGGCCATCTGGATATGGAAGGCCTGCATCGATACATGATAGCCATCTTGCCATAAGCGTTTTTCCATTGCGGCACGTTGTGCTTCACCTGATAAACCAAGACTTCGTGTATCCTTGATATTGGCATATAAAGTTGGGTGGCGGAAGTTGCTGCCATTACTGTCCTGAGCATATAGATGATATTTACTCATCATGCTTAAACCCGCCAGAATGTTGTTATTACATTCCACTCCGCAGCCAATAGGTTTTCTGGTTTCAATGGAAGGGAATACCATGGTTAAGACATCCTGAACAGTATTATGTCCCAGTTCATGCACCCAGCCCCAACCGGTATCAATGCCAGTTGACCCATCTGATGGATTTCCTGAGCATAGGAAGCCACAGGTCGCAATCCAGCCCACAAAATGCTGAACATTCGGGGCACGATGAACTTTGCCGATACAATCCCAGCCTAATTCATTACAACGCTGTGCCGTACTGCTATCCAGCGGCATATTGTTATAACCGTTGGCAATGTGGTTACTGTCAAAGATTACGCCCTTAATCTGATCCACATAGGTACGTGCTGATCGATCACCAATGGCTTTTAACGCATAGTCATTGGTCTGCTGAATTTCACCACCAACAAATTTAAAAGTGTTCCAGCCGAAGTTTCTACTTTGCAGGATGCTGGTGGCTTCGCTAATATCCGCTTCAGTGATCGTTTGAGTAAAATCATAATGTGCATATTTTGCTGCACCTTTGATTTTTAAGGTCACCACAGAGCCTGCTTTGGCATTGCTGTAATTCAACATCAATGGTCCACCGAACGGGCTGATAAAGTCATTGCTTTGAGTGGCGTCTAATTTTACGGCGAAACTGTTTGGTCGGCGAGGACGTTTATAGCCGCCATCATCAAAGGGATTGCCCCAGGCACGTAAATAGCTGGTTTGGACTGAAAGCTGCGCACCTTGAGCATCAACAATCTCAATACTGACAGGCTTGCCCGGGATGCTGGCACGACCAATTGCGGTAATTCCGCTGCCTTGCGGAATGGTCACAGTAATGGTTTCGGCTTGCGCACTGACAGCCATGTTTTGTGCAGAGGCTGGCATATAATCACCGGCACCATTTGGATTCACCAATGTGGTTTTGCGTTTATAGTCCGTCCAGGAATCACTGGCATAAGTACGCATAAAAGTCAGAGTATCGCCATTTTTCGACAGTCCGCTGTAATTCACGTCTGGACGCCAGAGATCTGCCAATAACACCAAAGCTTTTAGAATCTGATTATTATTTTTTGCGCTAAATGCAGTAATGCCTTGTGCATTTAAATTTTGTAGATTGGTAGAAGCTTTATTGATGGTTTGAATCAACGGATTATTGGCATTTAAATCACCTAGGTGTGCTGCACTTGGTGACTTGAAATATTCCAGCATTTGGATCGTACTATCGATGTCATTCACTTTATTCCATTGATCCGTGATGGAATGTCCTGAAGACATGAGTAAAGTATCTTGGCCACGCCAGTAATTATTATTGGTCTCAATCTTCAATGCCGAAAAGATTTTTTCTATCGGTGTAGTGACGTTATAACCCATTGCCTGGAAATATATTAGCTTACCTGCCTCCAGATATTCCTGAATCAAGCTGGATTCAAAATTATTGGCGCCGATATTACTGCCTAAAATCATCAGGTCAGCATCTTTCCAGCAGGTATTGGTTTGATCCAGTACATTACATTGTAGAAAGGTAACTTTAACCCCTAAATGCTGGGCAAAATAATTTTCTATCATGCTCAGGTTAGTTTGTGCCAGGCCATTAACGGTAAGTTTTAGTTCTTGTTTAGGCTGTGCCTGTGTTTTCCCCGTCAAAAGCCAGCGAAAACCATTGTTGAGCACGGGCGCAAAATCTACCACGTCAGGACTATTCGCTGAGATCCCCCTGAGCATATTCTGGCCAAAAGCCAGCGCACGGCCTTTACCGATTTGTGATGCGACTCCCAGACCACAGCCTTTATTCGCCTGCTGACTTAAATTCCAGCCACAAGCTTGATCTGAAACTGCGATGGGCAAAGCCGCGCTTAAATCATAAGGATAAAGATTAATCGAAGCAGTTGGCGTAAATTGCAGTTGAGGTTGCAAAACTTTGCCATTCGAACTGGTATAGAGTGAGGTAATTAAACCCTTTTGCCACGTTTGTCGTTGCTTGGCGAGCTGTAAGGCCCAGTCTAGTAGTGCAGTTGAATCCTGCTCAGTTAAAGGTATCGCGTCACCTGTACTCAATGCCTTATTAATCCGGGTGGTTGTTGGCGTTTGTGGATTTAAAGGTGGTGTACTGCCATGAGGTGTTTCTACAGGTGAGGGGGATGATTCCTCGTTATCAGGTGGATTATTTGTTGATGGTGGATTAACAGCAGAATCTGGTGTTTCTGCAGGAGAAGATGTTCCGCTACTGCCACCTCCACCACAGGCAATCAGACTGATCATAGCGATAAGGTCAGTAAGGCTGTTCTCAACCTCAAATAATTTCTTTCCACAATTTTCCCCAAGGTATAACCAAAAAGACGACATTATTTTTAAAGTTGTCGTAAATATCAGATGAGAATTATAGAAGTAAGTAGTGATAAAATAGAACTAATATTTAATTTAAGTATATGTTTTTAAATGATAAATATTTATTAAGAATAATATTTAATGTGATGCGGATTGAGTTAATTTTTATTTGTTTTAATTAGGCCGCAGTTTAAAAATAGCCTCGACCCGAGCTGAAATTTCATGTTTTATCAGTTTTGACTTCGAACTTGAGTAGGGCCAGCGCAATTCTTTCTACATGTTGATAAGCAGGTTGCTCTAACTCTTCACCAAAAATATCCGGATCAATTTCCTCATAAGACCAGTCAATATTTTGATGCTGTTTCATCAAAGCTTCCAGATGTTGCAAGAAGCGATTGCCATCCTGACAAATAGTGACGCCAGTATATAAAAATAGATGTCCATCTGGACTGAGTCGCTGTAAACCCTGTTTAATAATCTTAAAAGACAATTCATTGCCATCCAGTTTATTGCCTCCATGACGGTATTGCCGTTGATCTGGATCAACTAAATAAGGGGGATTGGCAAAAATCAGGTCAAACTGACCTTCAAGACCAGAAAATAAATTACTCTGCAGAGGATGAATCGAATTAAAACCTGAAAAATCGATATTAATCTGGCTATAGAGAAGAGCTTTCGGATTCAGATCTGCGACAAAGATTTCCTCATGATCTGGAAAATGTTTAGCCATATGAATTGCAGCAGCAGAAGTACCACAGCATATTTCAGCCGCCCGCTTAAAAGAATTGGCCTGGCAAGATAAATACTGCTTTAAATGATAGGCAAAACGGTAAGTATCAGGACCAAAAAAAACAGCGTCCTGTTGGGTCGTAGGAAAGGCTGAATGAATAAATAATTCGTCTTCGAGTGATGCGACTCTGACCAGACTTTTATATGCATTATCCTGAACTTCTAGAAGCTGATGTTCTAACAATAATGAAAAAAGAACAGGATCAAGATCGGTAATTGTAAATTCCAGATTCCAGCCAAAGATATCCTGTAGGGTTTTCTGTTTATTTTTCTCGCTTCTTTTGCGATCCAGAATCCGTTGATGGGAAAGTGGCGTAATAGCGGTAAACTGATATTGCTGCTGTTTTAAAAAGTCTAATAAAAAGCGCATAGCTTGTTGCTGGCTATTTTGAATTTCTAAAATCTGGTTCATTAGATATGCTCTTCGGTTTATTCAGAATAAATGAAAAGGTGCATACACCTGTTTAATCTATACAAGATAATGACCAGAACAGCCATTCGCTATATTGATTCAATCAAAATAGATCAGCTCAATCTTCGCCCAAAATTTACTGTTGTTCGGTAAAAAACTAATGTGAATTGGTTTAATTTGTATAGCGGTATATTGAAGTTCAAATCCTTATAAAGAATGAATCACTATATTTTTCCTATAAAAAATGCCGACTGATCAAGTGATGAGTCGGCATAGACTGAATATAAATAGAAGCTTTAATGAGTAGCTTCTGGTAAATCAAACCAGATCACTTGCGCATCTTCAATTGCTTTAATTTCTGCATCATCCATAAAGGCAATCGCACCACCAGCTTCAACTGTATATTCTGCAATTTGTACTGAGCCAGAAATCACATGTACATAATTGATATGCTGGGTTGCGTTGATATTCAGACTTTGGCCTTGATGGATCACTGCGGTTTTGACTTCTGCATTTTGACGAATGTGCATGGGTGCATTGTCATTCGGTCCACAGATTAAATGCCATTGATTCGGTTGTTCTTTTGCATCCAGCCGAATTTGCTGATAATTCGGCTGAGCATCACGTTCATTCGGAATGATCCAGATTTGCAGGAGATGTACCTGTTCATCGCTCTGGTTCATTTCACTATGACGTACACCGGTTCCGGCACTCATCAGTTGCCATTCACCTGCTGCAATACCGCCATGATTGCCCATACTGTCCTGATGAGTAATCGTACCTTTCAATACACAGGTCAGGATTTCCATATTGTCATGCGGATGGGTACCAAAGCCCTGATGTGCATCAATCAGGTCGTCATTAATGACACGTAAAGCACTCACGCCCATATAGTTCGGATTGTACCAGTTGCCAAATGAGAAGCTGTGTCTAGATTCCAGCCAGCCCATTTTTACATGACCACGATTTTCACTTGGATGTAGAAAAGCTTTCATGGGTTTATCTCACTTTAATTTTTAACTTGAGATCATCATACCGTTGTTTTAATTCTTAAAAAATCATAAACAGGCGACAGATCATTGCATTTTCGCAACGATACAAAAGGATGTAGGTATAAAAAAAGCCCACTCGTAAGCGGGCTTAGGTATTTAAATAAAGATTATTCAAGGAAACGGACAGTTACACCTGATTTCACTTTACGGCCTAAATCATTCGCATCCCAGTTAGTCAGACGGATACAGCCATGTGACGCAGTTTTAGAGATTGCAGAAGGATTCGGTGTACCGTGAATACCAAATGATTTTTTGCTTAAACCAATCCAGATATTACCTACAGGACCGTTTGGACCAGGTGGTAAAGAAAGTGGTTTCTTGTTATTGCCTTGAACAAAGTTAGATGGCGAGTAGCTATACCATGGGTTTTTCGCTACGCCAGTCACCTTATAAGTTCCTGTTGGCGATGGAGTACTTGAACTACCAATCGTTGCCGGGAAAGAAGCGATCATCTGGTTGCGGCTATTGAACAGATAAAGCTGCTTAGCACCTTTATGCGCCACAATCAAATGAATATCTTCAGGAACTTCATTGCGGATATTGGCAACAATCAGCTTTTCCCCAGCTTTCTTAAAGGTAGCTTTTGGATTTAACTTTTTCAAAAAGTCTTCATCCATATGGAATTTTTCACCCAGCATTTCAGTTACGCGAGTGTAATATAGACCTTTCATTTTTGCCTGTAAGGCATAGTCAGAAGGAATAGACTCGGCATAAGGACCTTTCAGGTCTTCTTCAGTGATGGTGTATTCTACAAAAGCAGGCTTAGAACCTTGTTTAGCCAATAGGGCATCCCAAGTTTCCTGAGTCAACGTACCTGTTGGTTTAATACCATTCATTTGCTGGAAAGATGCGATCGCTTTCAAGGTATTTTTACCGCTAGTACCGTCAATCGCACCTGGAGAAGCATGGGCATTATTCAACATGACATGCGCACGTGCATACACCGGAAATTGGCCTTTACCAATATCTTCATACCAGCTTGCATTATTAAGGCCATCTAAAGTCCAAGATGCTTTCGCAGCAGCAGAATTCGTCGGTGCTTTAGTCTTGGTTGAAGCAACACCAATATCGGCCGTCTGGTCTTCAGTATTTTGTAATACATCTAATGCTTCAGAAGCTTTCTTCAGATCTTGTTGTTCTTGAGCACTAATTCGAGTTTCTGCTTGTGCTGCCGAAGCTTCAGTCGCTAAAGGGTCAATCGGATCCTGTACCGCAACATCAGTGACAACTTGGGGATTTAATGGTTGTTCAGCAGTAGACGCAGCGAAAACAGTACCTGCGAAAATGCAACCTAGACTCACAGCGAGCATTGTGCGAACGAACATGTAACTCAACCTTAAAAATATTTCGTTAACTATGTGAAAAAACACTATAAGTATTACAGAAAAAATGTGGAGATGCAGTAGTTCTTTTGTGTAATTCCTCACATTTGATCACTTAACATGATCGGTTTTTAAAGTCATGAGAAGTTATTCAAAATGCAGTCATTTTGTTATGATGTGGGCAATATCAAAGATAGATAGGAAAGTGAATGACGACCTTAAAAAATGATCGTTTTCTGCGCGCATTGTTACGTGAACCTGTAGATACTACCCCTGTATGGATGATGCGTCAGGCAGGCCGTTATTTACCAGAATATCGAGAAACACGTGCCAAAGCAGGGGATTTCCTTTCTCTTTGCAAAAATACTGACTTTGCCTGTGAAGTGACTTTACAGCCTTTACGCCGTTATGAGCTGGATGCGGCCATTTTATTTTCGGACATTCTGACTGTTCCGGATGCTTTAGGTCTGGGTCTTTATTTTGAAGCAGGTGAAGGTCCGAAATTCCACAAAACTGTGCGGACTGAACAGGATGTGGCTAATTTACCCAAATTTAATGCCAAGTCTGACCTTGATTATGTAATGAATGCGGTGTCGACCATTCGTTCGGCTTTGGGTGGGCAAGTACCATTGATCGGCTTCTCCGGCAGCCCGTGGACCTTGGCGACGTATATGGTTGAAGGGGGTTCGAGTAAAGACTTCCGTTTCACTAAAAACATGATGTACGCACAGCCAGAAGTTCTGGATGCTTTATTAGAGCGTTTGGCAGATGCCGTAACCGAATATTTAAATGCCCAGATTGATGCCGGTGCTCAGGCGGTACAGATCTTTGATAGCTGGGGCGGGGCACTTGCTCATCGTGAATATATTGAATTCTCACTTAATTATATGCAAAAAATTGTGGCAGGTTTGCAACGTGAAAAAGATGGCCGCAAGATTCCAGTGATTCTGTTTACCAAAGGTGGCGGTCAATGGCTAGAGCCAATGGTTGCGACCGGTGCAGATGCCTTTGGCCTGGACTGGACCACACCGCTCAATGTTGCACGCCAGACTGTTGCAGGTCGTGCTGCGTTACAAGGCAACCTGGATCCAGCGACTTTATATGGCACTCCGGACGCGATTGCTAAAGCAACCAAGCTGATGCTGCATGATGCCTATGCCAACGGTGAAAAAACTGGCTATGTAGCCAACTTAGGTCATGGCATTACCCAGTGGGTGGATCCAACCAATCCTAAAGTATTTATTGATACCGTACATGAGTACAGCGCTAAATATCTTTAGGATGTAAACGTTGATCGACTTTTTTAAATCAGGGTTTGAATTTACCTATAAGGCAGCTTCGGCTGCCTTATTTGGGATTCTGCTCCTGCTTGCTTTTGCACAAACTGCATCAATGGGTAGTGAACTTTTTTACGGTTTCTACCGCTATGACTATCTATTATTTTTCGCTTTACTGATTCAGGTAGTATTGCTCTATACCAAACTGGAATCCTGGGCCGAAGCCAAAGTAATTGCCTTGTTCCATATCATGGCGATGGTCATGGAAATTTTCCTGACCCATCCGGCAATTGCATCCTGGCAATATCCACAACCTGCAATTTTTAAAATACTGACTGTGCCTTTATTTGCTGGCTTTATGTATTCGGCTGTCGGCAGTTTTTTTGCACGTTCCTTACGCTTATACCAAGTCTCATTTGAAAAATTGCCGCCCTTTAGCCATATGCTGGCTTTGGCAGTACTGTCCTACATCAACTTTATGAGTAAATTCTTCATTCCCGACTATCGTTTGCTGTTATTTGTCTGGAGTGTAGTGATGTTCTGGAAAACCAGAATTCGGTTTCAGTTGAATCAGCACGCTTTTCAGCTACCGATGTTGCCTGTCCTGTTGATCTTGGCGTTTATTATCTGGGTGGCAGAGAATATCAGTACCTTTTATCAGATCTGGTTATATCCAAGCCAGGTAGAAAAATGGCATATGGTCGGTTGGGGCAAGCTCGGTTCCTGGTATTTACTTTTATTGCTCAGTCTGGTGCTGGTGTTAAAGATTCTAGGACAGCGTAATTCTCAAGGTAACTGGAGCCTAAAAAACCGGTAAAACTATTCTGTTTATGTTTATGTAAATTGGACATTTTTTTCATTGCGCCAAATTAGACTTCCCGCTACTCTCCTGAATGTGTAATGAAGATTACATCATTAGCGTAATAACAAAAGATGCATGAGAATAACCGGAGAATAAGTATGTTAAAAAAGATTATGCTCGCTGTGGTATTGGCAACGGGTTCTGGTATGGCGATGGCGGATAGAGATGTAGGTTGTGGTATTGGTAGCCAGGTCTGGGCAGGCCAGTCAGGCATTATTCCTAAGCTGCTTGCAGGTACAACAAACGTGCTGTTTACTAACCAGTGGCTAGGTATTACTTTCGGTACTTTAGGATGTAGCCAGGGCGGTACAGTAACGGCTCAAGTTGTGACTTTTACCAATGAAAATGCTGAGGCATTGGCACGTGATATGGCCGTAGGTGAAGGTGAAAGCCTGAACGTACTGGCTGAACTGCTAAATATCAAGGCAGAAGACAAAGCACGTTTCTTCACTGTATCCAAGCAGAATTTCTCTGAAATCTATTCAGAAGAAAACCAGAATACTTTACAAGTGTTAAGTACTCTGCAAACAGTCATGGCTAAAGATGAAGTATTAAAAGCTTATATCTAAGTATCGCTGTAAAAACCCTGCTGTCCTGGCAGGGTTTTCTTATAAATAAAAATTGAAAAGAACCGTAGACTGAATGAAATATGCTTTTTTGCTCTCAGCCCTGCTGTGGAGTCCCCTGAGTTTTGCGTCCGAAATTTCTCCAGATATTCAAGCTTATCTAGAACAAGCCACACAAAAAAAATTGCACCAGACCGCGACCTGGCAGCGTTTGATGTATGCCAATACTGAAGGAAAAAGTGAAGTCAGTTATGCTGGCTATTTTCTGGCAAAGCAGGGCAAGACAGATCTGCAGCTTGAATTAAAGCAAAATATACAGGCATTGTTTGAGCCCGCAGAATCCAATCAGTCTGTACGATGTAAATTCCCGGCACGTAGCCAGTGGTTAATGCAACAGCTGAATATTTCTGAACAGCAACTGCCTGAAGCGAGTTGCCCGGATTTTGATCGCTGGATGAATGAAGTCAAGCCTTATCAGGCGACCCTGATTTATGCCACCGATTATATGAGCAATCCCAGCTCCATGTTTGGTCATACTTTGCTGCGTCTAGACCCGAAAGACCAGCAGCAACTGAATCTGGTGTCTTATGCGGTCAATTATGCTGCTACAGTTGACAGCAATGATAACTGGTCCTTTGCCTGGAAAGGGCTGACCGGCCAATATCCGGGTGAATATTCCTTGATGCCGTATTACCGCAAAGTCAAGGAATATGGTGACTTTGAAAGTCGTGATTTATGGGAATATGAACTTAATCTAACGCCTGAAGAAACCGGATTTCTGGTGAAGCATCTCTGGGAAATGCAACAGGTAAGTTTCCCTTATTATTTCATTAATGATAACTGTGCCTATCGTCTATTAGGGCTTTTTGATCTGGTGCGTCCTGAACTGAACTTGCAGCAGCAATTCGATACCGCCGCAATTCCAGTCGAAACCTTAAAAGTAGTGGAACAGCAGGGACTGATCAGGAAGAAGACTTATCGTCCGGCCCTGGAAACTCAATTGCTGGCTCAAGCCCGGCAACATGGCAAATCCTTGGCAAAAACTGCACATCAGGTAGGGTATGCAGAAACCTCTGAAATGGAAGCCATGTTGCAAAATTATCCGGCTGAAGATCAGGCCAAGATTCTGGAAATGGCCTACGACCATTTATATCTGGATTTTCTTCGTCAAGAAGTAGATGAATCTTTTGCCCAGCCACGCTTTCGCAAATTATTAGGCCTAAGAAGTCAGTTGGCGATAGACAAACAGCGTCAGCAGCCAGAGCGTCCAAAAATAGATCCGGTTCAAAGCCATCATGCCCGAAATATCGTTCTTGAAACTGGGCAAGTACAGGGTGAGACTTTTGTGCAGCTTGGTCATCGTCAGGCTTATCATGACCTTATGGATCCGCAAGGCGGGCTGCGTACAGGAACCCAATTATTATTCCTGGATGGTGCATTGCAGTATCGTGATGACCGCGTGAAGCTGGAGCATCTGGATCTACTTACAGTAAATTCCTATAACCCAATTAATGCGTTTAAAGCGCCGTTATCTTGGGGTTTTAGTCTGGGCTGGAAACAGGAAGCACTGGATCAGCATGGCCAGTTTAGTACCGAGCAACAGCATGGTGTAGCCAATTTTCAGGTTCAGGGTGGCTATAGCTGGGCAAATAAAGCACGTGAACATCTCTGCTATGTGCAGCTACAAAATCATGTGCAGGCCGGAAAAGCGCTAGACAAAGGATGGCGTATCGGTATGGGGCCAACGGTGGGTTGTCAGAATATCTGGACGGATCAGATCAATAGCCTAGTACAGGTGGAATTACCGTATTGGGAAGACTCCCATCAGTGGCAGCTGAAATTAAAAAGCCAGTTGCAATATGCATGGAATGCACAAAATGCCATTCGGGCGAGCTGGGAATATCAGCAACAGGACTCGAAAGACTGGGAAAAATGGAGTCTGGGCTTAGTCCATTATTTTTAATTTGGCTAACATACCCTCGAATATTGAGTAAATGAAGTTTATAGATCAAATGACTTATATTTGAATGTTTATAGGACTTACGCATTGAC
>NZ_DDLD01000045.1:0-19871 GCF_002339435.1 Acinetobacter sp. UBA2581
GAACGTAATAAGCCACACGTTAACGTGGGCACAATCGGTCACGTTGACCATGGTAAAACAACTTTAACAGCTGCGATTGCAACTGTATGTGCTAAAAAATTCGGTGGTGAAGCGAAAGACTACGCTGCAATCGACTCTGCACCAGAAGAAAAAGCACGTGGTATTACAATTAATACTTCACACGTAGAATACGATTCTCCAACTCGTCACTACGCTCACGTAGACTGCCCGGGCCACGCCGATTATGTTAAAAACATGATTACTGGTGCTGCTCAGATGGACGGCGCGATCCTTGTATGTGCTGCGACTGACGGTCCAATGCCACAAACTCGTGAACACATCCTGCTTTCTCGTCAGGTAGGTGTACCTTACATCGTTGTATTCTTGAACAAATGCGACCTTGTAGACGACGAAGAGCTTCTTGAACTGGTTGAAATGGAAGTTCGTGAACTTCTTTCTACTTACGACTTCCCAGGTGATGACACTCCTGTAATCCGTGGTTCAGCACTTGCTGCACTTAACGGTGAAGCTGGTCAATACGGTGAAGACGCTGTTGTAGCTCTTGTTGAAGCGCTTGACTCTTACATCCCAGAACCAGAACGTGCAATCGACCAAGCATTCTTGATGCCAATCGAAGACGTATTCTCAATTTCTGGTCGTGGTACAGTTGTAACTGGCCGTGTTGAAACTGGTATCATCAAAGTTGGTGAAGAAGTTGAAATCGTGGGTATCAAAGACACAGTTAAGACTACTGTAACTGGCGTTGAAATGTTCCGTAAACTTCTTGACGAAGGCCGTGCTGGTGAGAACTGTGGTATCTTGCTTCGTGGTACTAAACGTGAAGACGTACAACGTGGTCAAGTACTTGCTAAACCAGGTTCTATCAAACCGCACACTAAATTCGATGCAGAAGTATACGTACTTTCTAAAGACGAAGGTGGTCGTCACACTCCATTCCTTAACGGTTACCGTCCACAGTTCTACTTCCGTACAACTGACGTAACTGGCGCGATTTCTTTGAAAGAAGGCGTTGAAATGGTTATGCCTGGTGACAACGTAGAAATGTCAGTAGAACTGATCCACCCAATCGCAATGGACCCAGGTCTACGTTTTGCGATCCGTGAAGGTGGTCGTACAGTTGGTGCTGGTGTAGTTGCTAAAGTAACTGCATAATCGCTGATTGTGTAAAAAAGCGTCCCTTTGGGACGCTTTTTTTATATCTGTAAATTTAAATTACTTATTTTCAAGTATATTTAAATTGTCTAACAATATATTTACAAGCTGTCCTTAAGTGATATTTCACTGACCTTATCTGCCCTTATGTGAAAAATTCAACGCAGTAATATAATTATAAGAATTTTAATAATTAGATTTCAGCTCTATATAGAACTGATGGGAGTAAGTGTATGAATGCTCAAGTGAAAATTACCAACCGTGCAGGCGCAAGTTTTCCGGTACGTCGTATGAGTTTTGATTTTTGATCAAGTGCCAGAGTACTGGATGAATGGTTCAGCAGGACTGACTCACTTTATGACTGCACTCTCTGCATTATTCCCGGCAGGCGAAAAATTCTTTATTGATTCTGTTCGCGCTGTACGTCAGCATCCAGCAATTAAAGACAATGAAGCATTGCAAAAAGAAATTTCTGCCTTTATTGGTCAGGAAGCCATGCATACCCAGGAACATGTTGGCTTTAATGCCTCAGCGCAATGCCATGGCCATGACGTTGATACGCTAGATCATTATACTGACCGAGTCATTCAAACTGCACGCAAAATCTTTGCGGCAGTCGGTAAGCCAGTTGGTATTACCCAGGAAATGGTCGACCTCACTGCGACGACTGCACTAGAACATTTTACTGCGACCATTGCATCTCAGTTACTGACCAATCAGCATATTCAGGAATTGATGAAAGATGACACCATGAAAACCATGTGGCTCTGGCATGCAATTGAAGAGAATGAACATAAGGCCGTGGCCTATGATGTATTCGAAGGTGTTTTCGGTAAAGGTTTAAAATCTTATCTACTGCGTACCACTTCACTGGTTGCAGCGATGGTCACGCTATTCTTTGTACAAAGCTACTTCGTATTGCGTTTATTGAAAGAAGACCGTCAGTTAAGCCTTCAATCTTTAAAAGAAATCTATACTTATGGTTATAGTCCATCTAAAGGAATTATTACCGGTATGGGCAAAGAAATGTTGATGTACTTTAAACCTGGTTTTCATCCAAATGATCATGACACCCATAGCTTATTGCAAAGCTGGAAACAAAAACTGGGCCTTTAATTTGAAACTAGATTAAAAGACTGAAGAGCAACCTAAGTTGCTCATTTTTTTGCTCGATTTTTTAAATAAAGTTTTTATAATGCGGAGGTTAATTCTAGATAAGATGAACGAAGATGATTCGTTTGATGCAAGCTGCGGATGTACCAGCCGTTGCCAAGATTGAAACCAAAGTACAATCCCATCCCTGGACCTTTAAACAATTTGAAGATGCTGTTACTGCCTATCAAAGCACTGTGATTGAGCAGGCAGGGCAGGTCGTAGGGTTCTGCATTTTACAGCCAGTATTGGATGAAGCCAATTTATTACTGATGGCGATTGATCCTGCGCAACAGGGTAAGGGATTGGGTTATCAGCTATTAGATGAATCCATCCAGTTGCTGAAAAATAATCCGGTACAGATCTTTCTGGAAGTACGTGAAAGCAATACTACTGCGATTAAATTGTATGAAAAAACCGGTTTTCATCAGATTGACCTGCGCAAGAACTATTATCCGAATACGAATGGCACTCGGGAACATGCCATTATTATGGTGAAGTCTTGTACTGACGATTTTGCCAGCTTGTTTAAATAATATTCCGGCTTTTATTTGACGAATAACTTACTTGATGATGGGATTATTCCATCCGCTAGGCAAAGTCGTCATCAAGGAGTTTCCCAGATGTTCAATCTCCACCGGGGTAAGGGTGCGGTTTAATCGGCGCCATTGCCCGTCGATCAATAATTCAAGTGGCAGGTATTGAGACTTGTAGTTCATTTTGGCTGAATGTGGAACCCAGTAGCCTAGATAGACAAACTGCAAACCAAGTTTTTGAGTGTGTTCAATCTGTTTCAGAATTGCAAAGGCACCAAGGGAACGGCGGTTCTCATCAGGGTCAAAGAAAGTATACACCGCTGAAACGCCATCATCGAGCAGGTCACAAGTCGATACACTGATCAGACGATCATCTTTCCATAATTCCAGAAAGAAACTATCGGTACAGCTTTGCAGTAAAAACTTTTCGAACTGGTCACGGCTAGGTGGATACATATCACCATCTGCATGGCGTTCATTAATATAACGTTCATAGAGGGCATAATGTATATCTGTGGCCTGTTCAGGATGGGTAATTTTAACCGTCAAATCCTGATTACGTTTCCAGGCTTTTTTTTGCGAGCTGTTCATCTGAAATTCATGAACAGGAATACGTGAAGATAAACATTGACGGCACAGGTGGCATTCAGGCCGATAGACAAAATCACCACTACGACGGAAGCCGGTACGAGAAAGCTCGGACAGCGTCACTACATCAATACGGTGCGCTGGATCAAGAAAAACCATGCGCGCGGACTTGTTCGGCAGATAGCTACAGTCATGCGGCGGCGTAATATAATACTGTAAATCGTTCAGCAGGGACTGTGGTTGATAAGAGTTCATAACAAGTGCCCTCTGTTATTTTCATTCACTTAATCGCGCAGACTGCGCTATTGTTTTACTTGAAAATACACCGTCTTGATACTTTTTCCAATTGATCGCAGGCTGTTTTATCACATCTTGTAACGATTTAAGATATGTAAGGCGAGAAATTGTACAGGCACCTAGACTCATCAAGTGATCATTCACCAATTGACAGTCAATCCAGGGTAGCTGATTTTCTCTGCCAATCAGCATCAGTGTATAAAAAGCCATTTTAGAAACATCGGTTTGGGTACTAAACATGGATTCACCAAAGCAGCCCTTGCCGATAGTTACCCCATAGAGTCCACCTACTACGCGATCTTCATCCCAAACCTCAATACTATAACCATAACCTGCATCAAACATGTCGCAATAACCTTGAATGATCTCTTCACTAATCCAGGTCTCATCTGCATAAGCGCGAGGCAATGAGCAGGAACGGATCACTCTTTCAAAAGCATGATTCACCGTAATTTTATAATCCTGCTTTTTCATGCTTCGAAGTAGCGATTTGCTTGGATGATAATCCTCTGGCCGGATAATGCAGCGTGGTTCCGGACTCCACCAACAGATCGGATCACCTTCAGAAAACCAGGGAAACAGACCATGGGTATAGGCCTCATACAAAGTAGAAGGGGAGAGGTCTGCACCGATACAAATCAGGCCTTCGCCTTCAAGATCCGCTTCTTCAGGATTGGGGAAAATGTACTGTGAAGGAGGAAGAAGATGCATGCAGAACCCTGATCTTGTAATAGACTGTTTTTATCATACATAAAAAAACCGCCCATGATGGACGGTCTTTTTATTTTCGCTGCTTAGTCTAATTTGCCCATGGCATCAAGATATTTTTCTGCATCCAGTGCCGCCATACAGCCTGAACCTGCAGAAGTAATCGCCTGACGATAGATACTGTCTGCAATATCGCCTGCAGCAAATACACCCGGGATAGAGGTTTGAGTGGCATTCCCTGCGGTACCGCTTTGCACCTGAATATAGCCATCACGCAGTTCTAGCTGGCCTTCGAACATGGTGCTATTAGGTTTATGACCAATAGCAACAAATAGACCCGAAACTTCAACATCCTGAGTTGAATCATCTTGAGTAGATTTTAAACGCACCGCAGTGACGCCAGTGGTATCACCCAACACTTCTTCTACCTGATGATTCCAGATAATACTGATTTTGCCTTCTTTTTCTTTTTCAAAAAGATGGTCTTGCAGGATTTTTTCAGAACGTAGCGTGTCACGACGATGGACCAGAGTCACATGAGAAGCGATGTTAGAGAGATATAACGCTTCTTCAACAGCGGTATTACCACCGCCTACAACCATCACTTTTTGTTCTTTATAGAAGAAACCGTCACAGGTTGCACACGCGCTCACGCCTTGACCCATAAATGCAGCTTCTGATTCCAGACCCAGGTATTGCGCAGTTGCGCCAGTACAAATGATCAGGGCATCACAAGTAAACTCTTCCATATCGCCTTTGAGGACGAATGGACGAACATTAAGATCAACTTCATTGATATGATCATAGACAATTTCAGTACCAAAACGTTCTGCATGAGCCTGCATACGTTCCATTAAAGCTGGACCAGTCAGACCTTCAGGATCGCCAGGCCAATTATCTACTTCAGTCGTTGTGGTTAATTGACCGCCCAGTTGCAGACCTGCAATCAGAGTCGGTTTTAAGTTTGCACGCGCTGCATAGACTGCTGCGCTATAGCCAGCAGGGCCAGAACCTAAAATAATCAGTCGTGAGTGACGTGCGCTCATTCGCTGTATCCTTTTTTATTTAGAAATTTATTGAATTATACGTGAAACTGTATAACAGTGGTGTGAGATTAAAGTCGATATTATTGATCATCGAAATCGATTTAGGCTATATAGAAGAAGTACACAATAATGCATCTTTTTTGATGCAACAGGTGCATAATATGCATTTTATTGCGACGCTTTTTTTGAAGCATACCAGCAAAAGAATATTCATGAAGAATTGGTTACAGGACAGTATATGACAGCGGTGTCGAGTGCCTATGCACAGCGCTTAGTAATGACATTATTTTTAGTCTCATTTGGGATTTATCTGTTTCTTGCAACAGTGACCTATACACCATTTGATCCGGGGTGGATGCATATCTCTAGTGATACGCAGACAGTTTCAAATGCGAGTGGGGTTGCGGGGGCCTGGATTTCAGACCTGTTATTTGGCTTTCTCGGCTGGGCAAGCCTGCTGATCCCTGTGTATCTGTTTATGGAAGCAATCCAGGTCTGGTGGCCGCGCAGCTTCCTGAACCGTCCATTCCGTTATGCTGCCCAATTCTTCCTGTTATTGACCACATCAGCATTGCTGTTTCTATTCTGGCAAGTTCCAGCTGATACGCTGGACAATTCTTCAGGCGGCATTATTGGCTATGAGCTGGGCCAAAGTCTTGAACAATTATTAACTGTCTATGGCGCAGCTTTTTTCTTGCTTGTGCTTTGGGTGGTTCTATTTACCTTGGCATTTGGTGTGAAATGGAACAAGACCTGGAGCAGTCTCAAGGCAACGCCTGCTTATCTGCAAGACCTGTTCTACCGTAATGTGCCAGAAGGTATGTCGGATTTTGACCGTACTGCACCTGTTATTAAAAAAGAAGCAGTAAAAACAGCTGCCAAAAAAGTGACAGTACCAGTCACTGCCGCACCTGAACATAATCTGGTAGAAGTCGATCCTGTAGTTCGCGATCATGTCGCTGAGCGCCTGTTTGAGGATTTTGCAGATAAAGAATCGCACCAGCCTCACCACTATGAAGAAGATATCTCTGAACCTGTACAGGCATCAGTTACAGAACCTGTACAGGCAGCACCGCGAATAGCAGAGCCGGATCGTGTGGTGGCAACAGGAGAGGTGTGGCGTGCGTTACATTCCAATGAAGACCAGCGTCACAAGCAGGATATCGATGCTTTACTTAAAGCTGCAGAAGAAGAGCAGGCCGAATTTTCTCCTGACGCATTTGCAGCTACACCAACAAATCACAGTGCTCATGAAGTAACATCATCCGCTACAGCTAAGAATAATCTGGACTGGGATGATGATGAAATTTTTGATGAGTTATTGGCAGCAGTTCCGCAAGGTAAAACCGCAACGGATGTGCATAGCCCGTTCAATTCAGCAGCAGCTGAAAAATCCCTCAGAATTGTAGAAGATGCTGGAACGGTCAGTTCCACTGCTGCTCCGCTCATGGCTGCACATGCGGTTAAAAATACCAGCCTGGAAGCGGACTTTGATGATCTGGATGACTTGCTGGTTGAAGCTGATGAGCCAAAACCCGCACCTGTACGTGCATCAAGCTATGCCCAGTCTTCTGCTTTTGTTCAGGCACCGATTCAGCGTGTAGAGACAACAGCTCAAACCGCAGCGACTAATGCAGCAGTTCGGGAAGCATTGTCCAAAGAAGAATTTATTGAAGCTTGGCATGAAACTGCCGGTAAGCCTCAGGAGGAAGACGAGTTTGACTTCGATGCGCCACTGACGGATGCCGCTGGTCGTCCAATGTCACGTGCTATGCAGGTCGCTGAGCGCCGTAAAGACCTGTCACCATTGCCGGGTCTGGAATTGCTGGATAAAGTTGATCCGAACAAAAAAGTGAATTTCACTGAAGAGCAATTATCCCGTTTATCAGAACTTCTGGAAATCAAACTTCAGGAATTTAACGTTAAAGCCAAAGTAGTCGAAGCTCAACCAGGTCCAGTCGTGACACGTTTTGAACTGGATCTTGCACCTGGTGTGAAAGCTTCCAAAGTCACTAATATTTCACGTGACTTGGCCCGTTCGATGTCAATGGCTTCAGTACGTGTAGTCGAAGTTATTCCAGGTAAGCCTTATATCGGTATTGAAGTTCCGAACAGCAGCCGTGAAATGGTGCGTTTGATTGAACTGGTACAGATTCCAAAATTCAATGATCCCGATGGCATTTTGTCGATGGCCATGGGTAAGGATATTTCAGGTAATCCGGTAATTACTGAACTGGGTAAAGCACCGCATATGCTGGTAGCAGGGACTACAGGTTCTGGTAAATCGGTGGCGGTTAACTCGATGATTCTATCGATGCTATTAAAATACACACCTGATCAGTTACGCTTAATTCTGATCGATCCAAAACAGCTTGAATTGGCCAACTATAACGATATTCCACATCTGTTAACGCCAGTCGTGACTGATATGAAAGATGCGGTCAGTGCCTTGAACTGGTGTGTGAATGAAATGGAACGCCGTTATAAGCTGATGTCCTTCCTGAAAATTCGTAAGCTCAGTGATTATAACCGTAAGGTGGAAGAGGCGCTTGCCAATGGTGAAGAGCTATTTGATCCAACCTGGAAAGCCAGTGAGTCTGTGGCAGGGGAGCGTGCGCCACGTCTGACACCACTACCTTCAATTGTGATCGTAGCGGACGAGTTCGCAGATATGATCATGCAGGTCGGTAAGAAAGCTGAAGAAATGATTACCCGTCTGGCACAGAAATCCCGTGCTGCTGGTATTCACCTGTTACTGGCCACTCAGCGTCCATCGGTAGATGTCATCACCGGTCTGATTAAGGCGAATATTCCAACACGTGTCGCACTTCGTGTGAACTCGAAAATTGACTCACGTACCATTCTCGATGCAGGTGGTGCAGAAGACCTGCTAGGTCATGGTGATATGCTGTTCCTCGGCCCGGGTAAAATTGAGCCTGAGCGCGTACACGGTGCCTTTATTGCCGATGATGAGGTGAACCGAATCTGTGATGCATGGCGTGAACGTGGTGCACCAAACTATGTGGATGAGATCCTGACTCCATTCGATGAAGAACCGTCTAGTCGCGGCTTTGAAGATGGTGGAGATGGCGGATCAGATCGAGATGCGCTGTATGACCAGTGTGTGGCTTTTGTTTTGGAAACCCGCAAAGCATCAACCTCATCTTTGCAGCGTAAATTCAGTCTAGGTTATAACCGTGCTGCACGGATCATTGACCAGATGGAAGAAAATGGCATTGTCAGCTCAATGGGTGCCAATGGTAAGCGTGAGATTCTGGTTTAAATCCAGAATCTCGAGTGATAAAAAAAGCCTGCTTAAAGCAGGCTTTTTTATACATTTCAATTTATGCAAATTTTTCTAATACTGCCAGGAACTCGGCACTTTGACGTGGATAAGTGGCAATCACGTCATGAATGCGCTGTCCTTCTGGATTGGTGGCGTTAAGATCGCGACCGTCTGCGACAAATTTGGTTAACAGGCGCTCATAGTCAAAAGGACGCATATGCTTGAATGCATGATAAAGCACATGAAAATCTGCATTGACGCCTGCAGGAGGAAGCTGATTCAGGTAGGCATATACACGCTCATCTGACCATTCTTCGTTAAAGGTCGCTGGTTGAGATAATGCCATCGCAATCTCCTTGATGTAATTCTTCGGCATGAAAAAAGGCAAAATATGAGTTCGCAAGAGGCAAAGTCTTATCATGCACTTTGTCCATTCGAAGTATCACTTCACGTTTTGAGACTAGATAAAATAATAATTACTATCAAATCTACGCGAAGCCAAGCTTCTTGTCTTGCGCCTCAACAAAGCAACGCTTTGTTGAGGCTCATATTTTGCCTTGAATCAATTTACTTGACTAATCAAAATTCAGATTATCGCTCTTCAGGTAAATTGATATTCATTTCAAGCATTTCAATATTTGCTTCAGAACGTACCTGCATCTGAATGTGCTGTTCATCAACTCCGCGGACGTAGCGATTGACCACTTGCATGATTTCTGTCTTCATCTGGTCAATTTTATCCTGACTCAAACGGCGCCCCAAACCCTGTTCAGAAGCAACAATGACTTTCAAACGGTCTTTTGCGGTTTGTGCGCTTGATGGTTTATCCTCGCTACTAAAAAGTTTACTCCAGAATCCAGCCATGTTTACGCTCCAAATAATCGTGCTAACCAGCCCTTAGGTTTTACCTCAATATGACGGTAAGGACGCTCTTCACCAAGGAAACGCGCCACCAGGTCATCATAAGCCTGACCCGCTGAAGCCTCAGTGAAAAGAATCACTGGCTTACCTTCGTTTGATGCTTGTAAAACGCTTGGACACTCAGGAATAACACCTAGGGTCGGTACACGTAAAATATCCTTAGAAATATCGTCAATCGTCAGCATTTCCTGTTTATCGGCACGTTCCGGATTGAAACGGGTAATACACAGATGCTTACGGATGCGACCTTCGTTTTGTTCTACTTTTTTTGTTTTGCTATCGAGCATACCAATGATACGGTCAGAGTCACGGACTGAAGAAATTTCAGGGTTGGTCACAATGATCGCTTCATCCGCATGGTACATGGCCAGAATGGCACCACGCTCGATACCGGCAGGTGAATCACAAATAATATAGTCAAATTCCTGCGAAAGCTCATCCATTACACGTGCTACACCCTCATCGGTTAAGGCATCTTTATCACGTGTTTGGGAAGCAGGTAAAATATATAAATTCTCAATATCTTTATCGCGAATCAGTGCTTGTTGTAATCGTGCTTCGTTATTTAAAACATTCACAAAATCATAAACTACACGGCGTTCACAGCCCATAATCAAATCAAGGTTACGTAAACCTACATCAAAATCAATAACAACAGTTTTGTGACCACGTAGGGCTAAACCTGTTGCAAAAGATGCACTTGTTGTAGTTTTACCTACACCACCTTTGCCTGATGTTACGACAACAATTTTCGCCACCGAATCCACTCCTGTTATGGTTCAAATCCCCTGTTTAAAATGGGGTTTTTGGTGTTTATTTATACATTAAAATTGTAGAGCTTCAAATACAAGCTCTTGTTGATCATTCAAGTAAATATGCACTGATTTTTTGACCACATGCGGAGGAATGTCATCCGCTACGCAATAGGTGCCTGCGATCGAAATCAGTTCTGCTTCGAGGCTATGACAGAAAATACGTGCCGCCGTATTGCCACCGACACCTGCAATGACACGACCACGCACGCTGCCATAGACATGGATATTGCCTGAAGCAATCACTTCTGACCCACTGTTGATACCGGCATTGATAATAATGTCGCCATTATGCTGCACGATACATTGGCCAGTACGCAGAATTTCATCATGATATGAAGTGATATGCGCAACGATCGGGGCAGCAGGCGCTTGATCATCATTCACCGCTGTAGGTTCTGGTTTAACTTCCACAACCTGTTCTTTGGTGGCTTTAATTTCCTCTAACTGGCGATCAGGTGGCAGTACCGGGAACTGAATGGCGCGCGCCTGATCTCCAAGTAAGCCTTCAGTAACAGCCATAGGCTGTACATCCAGACTGATTAACAATTGAATCAGCGCAATGAGTTCCTGTTCAACTGAACTTTCAATCACCGCCAATGTGCCTGGCGGAAATGCTGCTTGTAATTTTGGGCTAAGTTGCTGGCGGATTGCATCATGATCATTGGTATCTAGGCTAATGCGTATCGCATTGACCATTCTGCCTTTTATCCGTATATCAGCCATAATTCTTCCTTAAATACTTCTGACGTGCTGGTTTTTGTGTCGAAGCAATGTTGTAAATAGTGCAAATCCTAGAACAAATTTCGTTAATTCTCTAGCGATCCAAGTTATTTTTTTATACGAATAGAATCGGCTTATCTTAGCCGATTCCACAAATGAAAACTCATCTATCTATTGAGCCCTGATTTTGCTCATGTTCTTCTAAAATCTGTTGCCACTGTTTGACTTTCACCTGTTTTCGGATTGCTTCAAGTGTTTCAAAAACAGCCGATTCGACCAATTTATCAATATGTGGATTATGTTCAATCTGAATCTGGCTGATTTTATCTGAAATTAGGGTAAAAGTCGGATTTTCTTTTTGACCTGTGTGAGTAAATGGTTCAATCAGTCCTTGCGTAATATTTTCTCCCAGGCGTTGACCAATACTTTGAATTTGCTGTTCAATCCGGCTGCCCACAATTGGAATCAAACGTAATAATTGGGTTAGTTCTGGAGTATCTTCAATCGCCTGATTGACGACTTGCCCTACATTTTTAGCGATCATGGAACGTTGTGATTGTAATTCCTTGCCCAAAGATTCTTGCAAGATATCTGCCAAAGCAATGGCCAGTAATTTACGGTGATGTTCCACCAAATCATCAATTAACTGTTTATGTGATGTGCTCGTGGTCAGTTCACGCTTGATACCATCCAGTACGGTAAGTACCACCCGGCTGGAAAGCTCTTCCATCAGCATGTTGTAATAAAAGTTACCTTGGCGATACCAGCGGTTGGGAATTACTTTATAACCATGACTATGCAGGTTGTAGCCAATAGCAACCGCACGTAGCAGGCGCAGAAAACGTAGCTGAGGGATAATGGATAAAATTTCATACCAGTGTACAAAAGGGAAGAACCACCAGCGTCGATGATGACGCAGGACAATTGCGATAACCCAGCGTGCCAGTAATTCACAGACCAAGAAAGTGGTAAACCAACCCTCTGTAATGATGACCCAAGGGCGTAAATCACTTTTATAAAACTGCAAGATTTCCGGTAAACGAATGAAGTCAAACAACCACTGCCCAAAATCGCTCATTAAAATGGCGTTGGCACTGAGACAGAACAGATTGATGATGATTAAAACCATCATGAAAATGTCGTAAATCAGTGCAATTTTCCAGCCCCATGTTCCTTTACGAACAAATTTAAATGAGCTAGACGTAATGTCCGGGTTGTCGTTCTTCATAATTACTCGGTTACAGATCCGACTGGAGCTCGGGCAAAGTTCTGCTGCATTTGTGCGATGAGCTGATCTTTTTCAGTCCAGATTTGATCAATCCATTTTTGAAAACGTGCACGATATTCAGCATCATCTTCATAATTGCCGCCCAGTACCCAGTCAGGAATATCAATTTTTCTTAAATTTACCGCAATACGTGGCACTTCACCTAACCAAAATTCACCATAGCTCGGAATACCATCAGGATAAACAATGGTCATGTCGACCAGCGCATCAATTTTATCGCCGAGAATACTGAGCGCCAATGCCAGACCACCGGCTTTAGGTTTCAGTAAATGTATATAGGGAGACTGCTGCTGATCATGCTTTTCTTGGGTAAAGCGGGTGCCTTCCAGATAATTTAACAGGGTAAAAGGCTGACTGATCAGCTGTTCACAGGATTTACGTGCCTCTTCCATATCCCGATATTTCAGCGCAGGATTTTTAGCAATCTGTTCCTTGCTATGCCTTTTCATCATTGGGAAACCCAAAATTTTAAAGGCCTGACCAACAAAAGGAATAAAAATAAGTTCCCATTTGGTAAAGAAGCGCGTCAGGGGCATACGGGTCAGACCGAAGTATTGATTGACAGTAGTATCGACCCAGCTCTGATGATTACAGGTCATCAAATAACGGCCCTGCATATTCAAATCCAGTGATTCATCTACGCTGATTTGCCATTGCGTGTTTTTCAGCACATGCTCAATCAGCCAGTTGTTGACCCCTAACCAGCTGTTGGTAATCTTGATATTGGTTTCATCCACTTTTGCGGATTTTTTAAAAAGTTTGGTTAAACCCAAGGCCAGCACCGGGGGGCCATGAAAAAAAGTACTGCCAGTCATGACTGAAGTGACCGTCAGGCCACGTGCCAGTTTTTTTAAAGTCGGTTGCTTGTTGCTATTCGATGACATATCCAAACAGTCCCCACAGATTAATCGCTTAAATTTTTTCATATTTTGAGTAATATAGAGACAGTTAGGCAAATAAAAAAGCCTGAACAGGAAACTATGAAGATATTGTGACGAACTACTTTGATTTAGTTACATATAAACATTACAAAATATTACTAAACGATTTATTATTAACAAAAATTCAATGGTTACACCATTCAATTTAAATCATTATCTCGTTTATACAACAAAGCATACAACAAGGAGTCATGCGATGCGTGCACTAGTAATTTCAGCAGCTGTAGCAGGGGCCGTAGCACTTACAGGTTGTCAATCAACTGGCAGTAACATCGGTGGTGTGGAATATGATAAAGCGGCTCTAGGTACTTTAATTGGTGCTACAGCTGGCTACGGCGTTTCTAAAAGTAATGCCAATACTAGCCGTCAAAACAACCGTGCAGCAGCAATTGGTGCTGTGGTAGGTGGTGCAGCGGGTGTCTATCTGGATAACAAAGAGAAAAAATTACGTCAAGCAACAGCGGGTACTGGCGTAGACGTTAACCGTAATGCAGATGGTTCGATTAACCTTGTAATGCCTGGTGCGATTACATTTGACACTAACAAGTCAAACATCAAACCAAACTTCTATGCAACATTGAATAAAGTTGCTCAAGTTCTAACTGAAGACAGCCAAAGTGGTATTTTGGTAACTGGTTATACAGACAGCACTGGTAATGACTCAATCAACATTCCATTGTCTCAAGCACGTGCACAATCTGTTGCGAACTACCTTGCTGGTCAAGGCGTAGCACGTACTCGTATTAATGCACAAGGTCTTGGTTCAGCGAACCCGATCGCAGACAACTCAACTGCGGCTGGTAAAGAACAAAACCGTCGTGTAGAAATTGCAGTATATGCCGTTCAGTAATCACTGATTTTGCAGAAAAACCACCTTCGGGTGGTTTTTTTATGTCTGAAAGATGACGCAGGAAAATGAATTTTCAATTAGGCATCTGGGCATGAGATGACTATAATCGGAGCCGAATCTAGAAGAGGAAGCCATATGTCACTCGCCAGTCAGTTAAATGACAAGCAACTTGAAGCAATGAAATATACTCAAGGACCCTTGTTAGTACTTGCCGGAGCGGGTTCAGGCAAGACCTCGGTAATTACAAGAAAAATCGCGTACTTGGTCAAGCATTGTGGTATTCCGGCCCACCGGATCACGGCAATGACCTTTACCAACAAGGCGGCACGTGAAATGAAAGAGCGTGTCACCAAATTGCTGACCCGAGAAGAAGCCAAAGGCCTTTCAGTCTCTACCTTCCATACTTTTGGTTTAAATTTATTACGTTTAGAGCTCAAACACACACCGCTAAAAAATAATTTCTCGATTCTGGATGCAGATGATTGTAAGCGGATTTTGATGGATCTGATGCATCGCGATAACTTATCTGGTGCTGAAAGCAAAGAACTGATTGCCAAAGCGATGAAGATGATTTCCGACTGGAAAAACGATCTGATTCCGCCAGAACAGGCTCACACGACTTGTGAAACTCCAGAAGATATTCAGTTTGCGCATTTATACCAGCTCTATGAGCGAAATCTGCGTGCCTATAACGCCGTCGATTTTGATGACCTGATTGTGATGCCAACGCGTCTGCTACAGGAAAATGCTGAAGTCCGAGATAAATGGCAGAACCGTGTACGTTATTTGCTGGTTGACGAATATCAGGATACCAATACGGCACAGTATATTCTGGTAAAATTATTGGTCGGGGTCATGGGCCAGTTCACCGCGGTAGGCGATGATGATCAGTCGATTTATGCCTGGCGTGGTGCCAAGCCAGAAAATATGGCGCTGTTACAACAGGATTTCCCGAATCTGAAAGTGATCAAGCTGGAACAGAACTATCGTTCTACCAGTCGTATTCTGAAAGCTGCCAATACCGTGATTGGCAACAACCCGCATATCTTTGATAAAAAGCTTTGGTCAGATAAAGGTCACGGTGAAGTGATTCGGGTCATCACTTGTCGTAATGATGACGATGAAGCAGAACGCGTAGTCAAAGACCTGATCACGCATAAGCTGATGAATGGTAAAAATTGGAAAGATTACGCGATTCTGTATCGTGGTAATTTCCAGGCACGTATTCTGGAAACCCAGCTGCGCCAGATGCAGATTCCTTACAAGCTTTCTGGTGGTCAGTCCTTCTTTGCGCGTGCAGAGATCAAGGACATCATGAGTTACTTGCGCTTGATCATTAACCCAGAAGATGACAGCGCTTTCCTGCGAATTATTAACACGCCGAAACGTGCCATTGGCCCGGTAACGCTGGAAAAACTCGGTCTGTTTGCCCAGGAAAATAATCTGTCTCTACTGTCAGCAGCAGGCGATCAACGTCTAACCATGGTCATTCCAAAGAAAGCAACGACACAACTGGCAGAATTTTCCGATTTTATTAATAACTTTACCCGTAACTTGCTGGAAGATGATGAGCCGGTACCGATCATCCGTCAGATGATGGTGGAAGCAGGCTATATCGACTATATCAAGGAATCCGCAGCGACGCCGGCACAGGAAAAAACTAAACTCGATAATATTGAAGTGCTGTATAGCAGTATTCAGAGTCTGATCAATCGTGCAGAAGATGTCGATGAAAAGAATATCGAAAGTGTCATCCGTAAAATGGTGCTCCTAGATATGCTGGAACAGCAGCAGGAAGAAGAAGATACCGATAAGGTCAACCTTCTGACCTTACATGCATCTAAAGGACTGGAATTCCCGTATGTCTATCTGATCGGCCTGGAAGAAGAAATTCTGCCGCATAAAAACTCGATTGCTGCGGAAACAGTCGAAGAAGAACGGCGTTTAATGTATGTGGGGATTACCCGTGCGCGTCAGGGCTTGACTATTACCTTGGCTGAGCAACGTAAGGCGGGTGGGCAGATGAAACAGATGACCCCAAGCCGCTTCCTGGATGAGCTTCCAGAAGATGAGCTGGAATGGTTGGGCCGTAAGAAAAAACTGGCTGGTAATATTGATCCAAAACAGCAGGCTCAGCATTATCTGGATAATTTACGTGCCTTGATTAAACGCTAAAAGTAACAGAACACTACGATTTTGATTCTTTAAATTTTTTGATATTAAACAACAGGAATAAATACATGAAAGTTCAGGTGAAAGTCCTTGATTCACGTCTGGGTCAGGAATGGCCATTGCCGACTTATGCAACGACTGGCTCAGCAGGACTCGATCTTCGTGCATGTGTCAACGAAACGACTGTAATTGAACCAGGTCAAACAGTTTTAGTAAAAACTGGTTTGGCAATTTATATTGAAGATCCAGCATTTGCTGGCTTGATCTTGCCACGTTCTGGTTTAGGTCATAAACATGGGATCGTTTTAGGCAACCTGGTTGGGCTGATCGATTCGGATTACCAAGGCGAGCTGATGGTCTCTGTATGGAACCGTAGTCAAACTGCATTTAGCCTGGAACCTGGTGAGCGTTTAGCCCAATATGTATTAGTCCCTGTGGTACAGGCTGAGTTTGATCTGGTGAATGAATTTGAAGCAACCGAGCGTGGCGCAGGTGGTTTCGGTCATACTGGTAAAAACTAAAATTAAAGGATGACTTAACTTGGATGTTCTGGGTTAAGTCATCTTTTTTTAGAGTTTTAATCATAAAAATAATAAAAAAATGACAGAGCTATTTAATAAACTTTATTCTTGAATTTTATTTTAATGAAAAATATTTAAATAAATTTTTAGTATCATTTAAATAGAAAAATAAAATTATCCAGAATTTAAGAAAATAGATGATAAATAATGCAAGAAGTCATTGTTAGTCAGGTTTATTTATTTTACTAGTTATACAAATTAAATACATAAAAGATTAATAATTATACTTTTATAATTGATTGTCACATTCAATTCATATAAAAATACAGAGTCTTAAAACAAAAACAAATGTTTAAAGTCATGATGATTGCTTAATCATTATTTTATCCCCTTATATTCAATAGTGAAAAGAACAGTTTATGGGATCCATGAATCAACCCTTTCCGGCTCACATTTTTCGTGCCTACGATATCCGAGGTAAAGTCAGTTTACTCAATACAGGTGTGATTGATGCTATTGCGCATGGTCTGGCTCAGCAATATCAAGCTGCGGGGCAGACTCGGGTTGCGATTGGCTATGATGCCCGCATCAGCAGCCCGGCTTTTGCTGAAACCATTCGCCGTATTTTTCAGGACTATGCTATTGAAGCCGCTATTATCGGCTGTTGTTCCAGTCCGATGCTGTACTACATAGCGCGTCAGTTTAATGGCAATGGTGTGATGGTAACGGCCAGCCATAATCCTAAAGAAGATAATGGAATTAAATGGATTATTGCAGGGGAGCCGCCTTGTCCCGAGATGATTCAGCAGGTCGCACAAAAAGCAAAACTTCATGTAAATAGTTCTTTATCGTACCTGAATGATTTGCCTCACCAAATTATTCCCGAATTTTGTCTGCAATATCAGCAGGAAATGCTTGAAGATATTCAGCTGAAGCACCCATTTAAAGTGGTGTTGGATGGCCTGAACGGTTCAGCAGGACGCTGTGCCAATTTGGTACTCCAAAAACTAGGTTGTGAAGTTACCGCCTTACGTTGTGAAGCCAATGGGCATTTTCCTGATCATGCGCCTGACCCCTCTCAGGAAGCACATTTGCAAACCTTACGTCAGGTCGTCCTGCAACAGCAGGCTGATTTGGGTATTGCCCTAGATGGTGATGGGGACCGGTTGGTACTGGTGGATGAGCAGGGTGTCATTATTAGTGCTGATCAGCTTCTCTGTTTATTCGCAGAAATTTGTATGACTGGCACAGAAGCATGTCAGTTTGTTTATGACGTTAAATGTTCAACCCTGATTCGCGATACAGTTCAACGCCTGGGCGGAAAACCGGTGATGATTCGTACTGGCAGCTCATTCCTGCGTAAATATCTGGCGCAGTCCCAGCATCAGGCTATTTTTGGTGGTGAATATGCGGGGCATTATGTTTTTAATGACGGACGTGGCTGGGGCTATGATGATGGCCTCTATGCGGCGCTTCGGGTCATGGAATATCTGGATCAGAAAGGTATGACCTTAAGTGAAGCCTTACGTGCGTATCCAAAACGTCATGGAACTGAAGACTTATATATTTCTACTCATCAGGTGCAGCCTGTTGAGCTTTTAAACTTTGTTGAGCAGCAATCTACGCAATTAAATGCACGAATCAGTAAAATTGACGGGATACGTCTTGATTTTGATGATGGTTTTGGCATCATTCGAGCATCCAATACGGGTGAATATTTCACGGTGCGCTTTGATGCCAATGATGCACAAGGCCTGAATGAAATTCGACATCTGTTTGTATCCATGTTGCGTGACCGTTATCCACAGATCGCTCAAGACATTTTAGATGCTCAATAAGGAGAGGCGAATGCCAAATCAGCATACAGGCATCGACAAAGCACAAATTTTGACTGAAGCTTTGCCGTATATTCAACGCTTTGCGGGTAAAACCCTGGTGGTAAAATACGGTGGCAACGCGATGACGGATCCTGAGCTGGAAAGCTCTTTTGCACGTGATATCGTTTTATTAAAAACCGTGGGTTTGAACCCGATCGTGGTACACGGCGGTGGTCCACAAGTAGATTCTATGCTGAAACAGCTAGGCCGTGAATCTGACCGCATTGACGGTATGCGTGTGACAGATCCGGCAACCATGGAAGTGGTTGAGATGGTTCTAGGCGGCAGCGTAAACAAATCAATCGTGAACCTAATCAACAAACATGGTGGTCGTGCAATTGGTCTAACCGGTAAAGATGGCAACTTGCTGCGTGCCAAAAAGCTATTAATGGAAAAGACGGCTGAAGACGGTTCAATCCAGAAAGTAGACCTGGGTATGGTCGGTGAAGTGATGGGTGTAAAAACTGACGTACTGGAAATGTTTACCAACAGTGATTTCATTCCAGTGATTGCACCACTCGGTGTCGATGAAGAAGGCAATACTTATAACATCAATGCCGATCTGGTCGCGGGTAAAGTGGCAGAAGCATTAGGGGCAGAAAAACTGATTCTTCTGACGAATATTACCGGTGTGCTGGACGAAAATAAAAATCTGTTGACCGGTTTAACGACCCAAGAAGTTGATCGTCTGATCGAAACAGGTGTGATTTATGGTGGCATGATTCCTAAAGTCGGCTGTGCGCTTGATGCAGTAAAAGGCGGCGTGATCAGTGCACATATCGTGGATGGTCGCGTACCACATGCCAGCTTGTTAGAAATCTTTACTGATCATGGTGTGGGAACTTTAATTACCAATCGTTCTAATCCACATCGTCCATAAGGATAAATTGAATATCAAAGAGTCTCACTTGAGCCTCTTTTTTATTTCTTTTATTTTAAGATTTTGATCACTAGATAATATTAACCTGAGTTCGACATAA
>NZ_DDLD01000074.1:0-12736 GCF_002339435.1 Acinetobacter sp. UBA2581
TATCTTGAGTTTCTGGAATACCCGGAGGTACTGTAGCCATCATGTGTGATGGTCGAAAGCTCAACTACAGCCTCTTCGATAAATTAAGTCAGCTGAATCAGTGAGAGATTGTTGAGAATAAACGGTTAGGTTCAGTCCTGGCGCATATTTAACATCAACATGAAGAATTGGAAAAACAAAATAAACGTTCTCGTTTCAAGAAAAGTATGCCGAGTCGTAAAGCTCAGAAAGCTGTTATTGAACAAAGAAATCTCAATCCTGTGCTTGACTCTTGCGAGGGGGTAAAAAACAGGACATTTTAATTGGTGAATAACATACAAATCTACTCTACACTTTTTTAGCACTCCTTTGACCCTGAAGTAAAGGAAAAAAGCCTAGATTTAAGCATAATAGCTATTTCGTTTCTTAGAAAATCGTTCAAGCTGCTTTAAGAACCCTTCAAAATAGTCTCTCTGTTTTTCATCCGTTCTAAAACCTGCATATAAGGTTCGGCGTAATCCTTCAGGTGAAACACATTCTAGACGTCGTGACGTGACCCAGCCTTTCGCTTCATATTCATTCACTACCCAATCAGGTAGCGCTGCAATACCACGTCCGCTCGCCACAAGCTGAATCAGCATTTGGGTTAAGTCAGTGGTTCGAATGTTTTTAGGTTGAATATTTGCAGGAATAAATAGTTTCGACATGATATCTAAACGATGTTTATCCACTGGATAAGTAATCAGTGTTTCTTCAGCTAACTCTTTAGCGGTAATTTGCTCTACACGTACCAATGGATGGGTTGTTGATAAAACAAGTCGCGATTCATATTCAAATACCGGAAAGTATTCAACACCTTTTAAAGCGATTGGATCTGCTGTAATCAGTAAGTCAAATTCGCCATTTTGCAATAACTCATGTGGATTCGCTTCAAATCCTGATGCGAAGTCTAAATCGACATCTGGATATTGAATACGATACTGATTTAATAGTGGCATAAGCCAATCGAAACAACTATGGCATTCAGAAGAAAATGTGATTCGACCTGTTTGACCATGTAGAATTCTACTGATATCAGCTTGTGCGATTTGTACTTGTGGCAAAATCTCATCTGCTAGTTTTAGTAGACGTTGACCAACATTAGAAAAAGTAATAGGTCGAGTCTTGCGGTTCACGACCTCAACACCCATCCACTGATCAAGCTCACGTAGCTGATGAGATACCGCTGAAGGTGTAATGCAAAGATCGCTCGCAGCTGCGACTAAAGAACCATGTTCTCTTAAAGCTGAAAGCATTCTTAAGTGTTTTAATTCGATCATCTTGGGAGAAACTCAAATCATTGTCCTTGTAAGGATACATTAAAAGCAAAGATTAAAAGCCCACATGAAGCAGGCTATTTAACATGATGAATGATCATTGCGTAATATCAAATGAATCCTTTCACAAGGAAAAAGCATCCAACAATGACCAATAAAACGGCAAAGCATTTCTTCAACATTACTGGCGATAAGGCATGTGCAGCCTTCACACCAAATTTTGCAGTGATGAAACTCATGATACTGATGCCAATGAAGGCATAAATATGAACATAACCAATAGTATTCGGCACATTGATTTCAGCATTCATGCCAAAAATCATAAATCCTAATGCACCTGCAACCGCAATCGGTAACCCACACGCCGCAGATGTTCCAACAGCCTTCTGCATGACCACACCATAGCGATTCAGATATGGAACTGTCAGACTTCCACCACCAATACCAAAGATTGCTGATGCAACCCCAATCACACTACCTACAGCAACTTGTTGACCTGATGAGGGTAACGTTTTCGTTGGGTCAATTGCTTTTTTGGCACCTGTAAACATCGTATATGCGACCCAAATCAGAAATAAGCCAACAATGATTTGTAGATGTAATCCTGATATCAAACCAGCAATACCTGCCCCAAAAAAACAACCAATTGCCATAGGTGGCGCTAGATTTTTAAAAACAGGCCAAATCACAGCACCAGTTTTATGATGCGCAATCAATGAGCTAATCGAGGTTACAACAATGGTTGCCAAAGATGTGCCTAATGCGAGGTGCATAACCACATCGGGGTCATAGCCCATTTGGGTAAAGACAATAAAAAGCAGTGGTACAATAATCGTACCACCGCCGACGCCAAACAGCCCTGCCGCAAAACCAGCAAAAGCACCGATGATTAAAAAGGTTATAAGTTCCACAATAGACTAACTTTTAAAAAGATGAAGGAATTAAGGCATTGGGTTAAACGTGTTCCAATTGACCCACTTGATGATAAGCACGGTTAAAATACACCAGACTTTCTTCTTGATCGCTTTGTTGAACTTTAAGAACACGACACATGAAAACACTGTGTGTACCGACTTGCTGAATATCTTGAATCTCACAGTCAAAACTGACCAAGGCATCTTTCAAAATAGGTGAACCAGTTTCCATCGTACTCCAATCACCGAGTTTGAAACGATCTTCTGAGCTGAATTTACTTGAAGCAAAAGCATTTGAAAGCTGTTCATGCTGAGTACTTAGTACGTTTACAGCCAAGACTTTATTTTCAACAAAATGGGCATGTGAACGGGAGGATTGATTCATACAGACTAATAACATTGGCGGTGTATCCGTCACGCTACATACGGCAGATGCAGTAAATCCATGCATACCTGTTTCACCCAAAGTCGTAATAACATTCACTGCTGTGGTGAGTAAAGACATTGCATTTCTAAAGTCTGTTGCTTCAATCATCTCTTTCATCTCAAATGTACATATCACGTGCTCGTGCATAAAGCTGGACAAATGACCTTGCGATGATTTGTTCTGCTTCGCACGAGACTACGTTTGATTAAGCTTCTAGCTCTTTACGAACAATGGCAGCACCTGCGCTTAAAGCTTCAAGTTTGCCACGTGCCACTTGGCGAGATAGCGGTGTCATACCACAGTTAGTTGAAGGATACAGTTTATCTGCATCAACAAATTGCAATGCTTTGCGTAGCGTATTTGCTACTTCCTCTGCAGTTTCCACTTGAGTGGTTGCCACATCAATGGCACCCACCATCACTTTCTTACCACGGATCAATTCGATTAAATCCATTGGTACACGTGAGTTTTGGCATTCAAGTGAAATAATATCGAGCTTAGATTGTTGTAGTTTCGGGAATGACTCTTCGTATTGACGCCATTCATTACCTAAAGTTTGTTTCCAATCTGTATTGGCTTTAATGCCGTAACCATAGCAAATATGAACTGCAGTTTCACATTTTAGACCTTCAAGTGCACGTTCTAAGGTTGGTACACCCCAGTCATTCACTTCATCAAAGAATACGTTAAACGCAGGTTCATCAAATTGAATAATGTCTACGCCTGCTGCTTCAAGTTCTAAAGCTTCTTGGTTCAAAATTTTGGCAAATTCCCAAGCCAGTTTTTCACGGCTCTTGTAGTGTCCGTCAAAAAGTGTATCAATCATGGTCATTGGACCAGGCAACGCCCATTTAATTGGCTGACTGGTTTGGCTGCGTAAAAATTTCGCATCGTCTACAAACACTGCTTTTTTACGAGAAACTTCACCCACAACTGAAGGTACACTTGCATCATAACGATTACGAATACGCATGGTTTCACGCTTTTCGAAATCTACACCTTCAAGATGTTCAATAAACGTGGTTACAAAGTGCTGACGGGTTTGCTCACCATCACTCACGATATCGATACCTGCAGTGACTTGCTCATGTAATGATAATTTCAAAGCATCACGTTTAGCTTCTAATAATTCTTCGCCTTCAAGCTTCCATGCAGACCATAATTTTTCAGGTTCAGCTAACCAAGACGGTTTTGGCAAGCTACCCGCAGTTGAAGTTGGGAGTAAAAGTTTCGGTTGTGTAAGCGCCATGTCTAATCTTCTTTCTCTAAAATTCGTCAGTCTGTGTGTCAATTCGATGTCTTAAGCAGCTGTTTCGACCTTAAAGTTTGCTGCCCATTCATTTAAAATATCTTGATATGGTTTGATGAAGTTTTCTTCTGTCCATTTACCTTGCTTAACCGCTAACTCACCACGTTCAACACGGTCATAAACGATACGTGTCAGTGAGTAATCGCCATAGCTCAAGCTTGGTTGATACTCCACACCTGCCGGAGAGTTGGTGTTGTAAATTTCAGGACGATAAATTTTTTGGAAGCTTTCCATGGTTGCAATCGCGCTGATCAATTCAAAATCAGTATAATCACGAACTAAGTCGCCAGCGAAATAGAATGCTAATGGTGCATTACCACCTTCTGGTTTGAAGTAACGTACACGTAAGCCCATTTTGGCGAAATATTCATCGGTACGTGAATATTCATCATTGGTATATTCCTCACCTAAAATAGGATGTACGTTTGCCGTACGGTAATAGGTTTTAGAGGTTGAAACACTTAAACAAATCACAGGTGGCTTGGTAAATTCTGCCTTAAATACATCTGAATTCACCAAATGTTGATACAATTTACCATGTAGATCTCCAAAATCTTCAGGTTTTTCACCTACACCACAACCCAATTGAGGCAATACTACGCTGAAGTCGTAATCACGCACATAAGATGAGAAGCTATTGCCGATCATGCCTTCAATACGCTCCCCTGTTTTATGGTCAATCACTACACTTTTCAGTGTTTCAATAAATGGAAAGGTTTGGCCATTGCCTTCGATATCAATTTCAGCAGAAATGATGTCGATCTCAAGTGAGTAGCGATCACCTTTCGGGTTATCAACGGTCGCCAAGCTATTAAAACGGTTGTTGATCATCGCAAGGGTACGACGCAAGTTTTCTTCACGGCTTTCTCCACGTGCCAAATTGGCAAAATTTGTGGTTAAACGTGTGCTTTCTGCTGGCGTGTAGTTTTCATCAAAACGGATACGTTTAATTGAACACTCAAATGCTGTACTCATGGAGATTACCACCTAAAAATTTTATAAAAAGCTAAATTTCTGAATGGCTGTATTTAAACGTGAATAAGAAAGTGAGTAAAACGATATAAATTCAGCTTAAGATGAGAAATACTCATCTTAATAAATTAAAGATGCTGAGGATTTTTAGTTATTCAGTAAGCTAAGAGCATATTCTGGTCCAATTGGACACTTAATAGTATATCGTACTGGACATAGATTCTTCTTTTAATTGGATACTCTGATTTTCAGATACTCTTTGTATCTAAAACGAAATTTAAATGAAAAAGTAAAATAAGTCCTATGAAAAAAGCAGTTATTGCACTGAGTTGCTTAAGTATATTTATGACAGGCTGTTCCTCGCTTCTTAATCCAAGTATTCACAATTCACTAAAAGAAGTGAGAACATCGAACTTCCTAAAAAATGAAGATAAAACAAAAACCATTGGTGGGATTGATGCAAACAGTAATGGTGTTCGAGATGATATTGAGGGATACATAAATCTCAAATATGGAAATAACCCCAAATTTGTTAGCGTATATATGCAGTATGCAAAAGAATTACGAACAAAGCTGACGTTGGCTAGTGATGATCGTGAAGCCTATCGTAGAGCATCACACAAAGTCAGCAGGCAAATGATTTGTGCTTCGAAAATTGACTATGAAGTTGAGCCTGAAAAAATGTATCGGGACACAATGATCATCTATGCTCTGTCGGTGAATACTAAGCAGCGCAAGGCTGAAAGTAATCGTATTAGCTCATTGGTGAGTGGCATGGTCTTCATATTGCCAACTGAGGAACATTGCAAAAATTAACGATTTATTAAAATGTCCAAGTTAAAGAAGAATGGGTGTCCAAATACTTATTGATTTTGCAAGCTAAGCGGCTATCTAAAATCTTTATCTGAAATTGGTAATGTTTTTTGCAACTCTACCAAAGATAATAAATCTCCAACTATCAAGTATGTGTAAATAACATAACGATCAGCTTTTTGCCTAGAAATAATAATATTATGAGAACCTTTCTGAGCAGCTTTGAAAATAGCATCTAACCGTTCACCCAAATATTTCATCTGTGAACCAACGATTTCCTCAAATCTTTTAGAGTCTGACTGCTCATCAACATATGTAATAATTCGATTTAAATAATTATCCACACCTAATTTAATAATTTTAGTTTTACCATTATCTAAATTAATAGTCTTATCCTCTCTAGCAGGATAAATCACATCAGCAGTATCTTGTAATATTCGCCTACAACTATGAACGGCATTTGACCAATCCTCTGAATTTTCGGACGTTAAATTCTCATAAACAGATGCAAATTTTTGTGCTGATAATGGTACTTTGGTAATCGAATTCATTTAGCAATCTTGCCAATCTACTCGCCTTTAATGCGCAATTAGATAAAGAAGAGGTACTTAACTCAATATTACTAATAATTTCTTCACTTAATTTTAAAGCTTCATTCAATGACTCTTGATTAACTTGCAATGTTCTGATTCCAAAGCATTATTGTAGTTATTCTCTTATATACTTTAGTTCTTATTAAATTTCAATTAGTGAATTTCTTTCATCTTAACCTTAGAAAATATCAGTATATCAAATCCTTACTATCTAATTAAATCGTTAAAATATAGGGTTTAGATTTAAACCCATATAACTATGTCAAACAAACTTGAACGTCAGAAATTGACTCTCCCAGCAGGTCACGACAAGCTTCTGCTTCACTCCTGCTGTGCACCATGCTCGGGTGAAGTGATGGAAACCCTAATTGAATCAGGCATCGACTTTTCGATCTTTTTTTATAATCCCAATATTCACCCTGTCAAGGAATATGAAATCCGTAAGGAAGAAAATATTCGCTTTGCAGAAAAACATAATATTCCTTTTATTGACTGTGATTACGATACAGACAATTGGTTTGCACGTGCCAAAGGCATGGAAAATGAGCCAGAGAAAGGTATTCGCTGTACCATGTGTTTTGATATGCGCTTTGAACGGACTGCCCTTTATGCAGCTGAAAATGGCTTCAGCCTAATTAGTAGCTCATTGGGTATTTCTCGTTGGAAAGATATGAAGCAGATCAATGATTGTGGGCATCGTTCTGCTTCACATTATGAAGGTATCACCTATTGGGACTACAACTGGCGTAAAAATGGTGGTGCTGTTCGTATGCTTGAAATCAGCAAAAAGGAAGAATTCTACCAACAAGAATATTGTGGCTGTGTATACTCCTTACGTGATACCAACCGTTGGCGTATGAGCCAAGGTCGTGATCGCATCAAATTGGGCGTGAAATTTTATTCGAATGCCATGGATGATGAAAGCTAAGCTTCGGTCGCCAGATACCAATTTTTCCAGGAACTGGTTCCACGGACTTCAATGGGTACAGTTGGAATCAGTTTTTCTTTTAGAACGTCAGTCTGTCCCACGGCTTTGGCAAGTCGGGCTTTCACAGAATGAATGCATTCACGATCTCCAAACTCACAGCGATCCAATGTCGTACCACCACAAGGACCATTCGCCAATCCTTTGGGGCAAGTTTCAGGGCAAATATATAAAGTATCTCCTAACCTACATTGACCACAACTTTCACAACCCACGACCCCTTGCTTAGAGATAAATTCAGTTTTTAACAATGCTTTTGCTGCAGACGTATTTTCCCAGAGTGAGGCTTTAAAAATAAAATGCCCCACACCTTTGGCAATTTTGGACTCAAATAGAGCCTTGTGCATGAAATGCAATTGCTGATATTTAATAAGCTGGCTAGAGGATGGTTGGCGGGAATAATAAGCTAATTGTGGCACGAGTTCCTTTTTAGTCTCCACTTGCCACAGTGCATTCCAGAGTGCTTCGAGTTCCTGTAAACCATAATGTCGATATTGTTCAATATATTTTTCTAAAAGCTTTTGCTCTTCAGGCTTATGGCATGCTGAAAGATGCACACCTGCAAAACCCAAATACTTACACATCAATATTTGTATAGCACAACGTTTATAAGCATTCTCAGTTCGTCCATCCTGTTCTTCCTGAGCCAACACTCGTAACATGTGTGGTGTAATCACAATTCCTGCGATCTTATGTTTTACCATAAAATTGGCACGTGCCAAACTAAGTGGCATAACACAAGCAAGTATATTTTGTGGGTATCGATGACGATTTAAAAAAGCCTTGGCTTGTTTTAAAGCCTCCATATCGTAACCCAACTGGGTAACGATAAAGTCTGCTCCTGCTTTAATCTTTTTGTGAAGTTTTAAATATTGTGCATCACGTTCAGCTTCAGCATATTTAAAGGGATTAAAAGCTACACCAATATGAAATCCACCATAACACTTTGCGGCCATGACCGCATTTACAGACTCTAAATATCGGGTGCGATTCGTTCCATCTTGACCATTTGTATGCCCTTTTAACTTATCACCTGTGAGAAGCAGTAAATTTCTTTGTCCCGAAGCTTGAGTTAATTTTAAGAAGGTCTCAAAATCAGTAATATCCCGACCTTTCCCTGAATAATGGATGATTTTTTCCACTGATGAAGGAAATGTCTTCGCACATTCAAGTGGTGGCAAATCACTATCGGCATGCACTCGATCTGCCAAAGTGATCGCACATGGAAATTCTGCTAAAGACATTGGTACGGCAATGCCCTTAGCAGAACTTAAATATTCCAACAAAATACAAAACTGATTGTGCTTAAAATGGGAAGCAAGCTGTGACATAAAATAAAGTTCAAATAAAAATGATTAAAGCAGGTCGCAATTATATTCGACCTAATAAAATCAGCCCAATTAATCTTAAATAGGCTGATATAGAAAATTTTAGTCAATAATTATGCAATGAATCTATTCACTACATTCAATCAGGCAACTTTCTCATTAGATTCTCGCTCTAATGTGAAATGAAATGCCTATTTTTCAAGAATATTTTGATACGACTTAATGAAGTTCTCTTCTATCCATTTACCTTGCTTAAGATTCAATTGAACACGTTCAACACCTTCATAAACTTTACGAGTTAAGAGAAATCATCATTGTGAACAGACTATTTCTCTAAGTTGATTCATCACAACATGTAATTTATAGCCATAGAACCGGCCCATTGAGCTTTTACCACGAGATGCAATTTTAGATAATGATTTATGGCGGTGAATAGGTTTGTGCAACAAAGCCTATTCTAATTAAAACTTGGATTTCATAACCATTAATTTACAGTACAACTATCAATAAAATCGCCCCACCATTGCATCATTTCCATACGCTGATTAAAATATTCTGCATGATTATAACTTGCACGGGTTTTATTTTTATCAGTATGAGATAGCTGTGCTTCAATCCAATTTGATTGAAATAAACCGGATTCATTTAATATGGTACTAAATGTTGAGCGCAAACCATGAGATGATAGTTCATTTTTAGTATATCCCATCTTTCTAATAATTAAGTTCAGGGTATTAAAATGAATGGGTTTATTATTATTTCTTGGACTGGAAAAAACATATTTGTCTCCATGAGACCAGATTAGTGCAGATCTTACAACTTCAAGTGCTTGATCAGATAGTGGAACTAAAAATTCAGGAATATCATGACCTAAAATAACTTTTCTTCTATATTGTTTAATATGTAAGGCTGGTATTTTCCATATTTTTTTATCTAGATCGAAGTGATGCGGTTCACAAAGCAGTAATTCCCCACCTCGTACGCCTGTATATAACTTAAATAATAGGGCTTTTTTAATAATAGGATCTGTATTAACCTGCTTTAATCTAGCTAAAAAGCTAGATAGTTCATCTGAGTTTAAATACGGATAATTTTTTTTAATTTTATTATTGATTAATATTTTATGAAGTCCATGTGCAATATTATATTCACAATACCCCATCGCTACCGCATAATCATAAATCTGATTTAAATAACTATAGGCTTTCTTTACAGGTTCTTTTACATTTCTAGATTCTATATTTTTAATAATCTTAACTAGATCATATCTTTTAATTTCCATAAATGGCATTAGTCCAATATTTGGATAAACATCCTGATCTAAACATTTTTTTGCGAGCTGAATTACACCGCATCGTGGTTCATCTTTAAAGGAATTTTTAATTTTAAATTCTAACCACTCTTCACAAATATCCTGAAAAGTTTTGATGTATTTTTTATGCAGTGGTTTATTTTCATAATTATTAAATTTATATTCATCCCGGACTGATCTGGCCTCTTTCAAGGACATTACCGGATATTCACCCAACTTCATGCGAGGACGTTTATTTGTCCCTGCAAGTGAATAGCGGTAACTCCAAGATTTACGTCCGTTTGGTTCTACCTTCAAACTTAAGCCGTCATCATCTGCCAGAAAATAGATTTTTTCCTTTGGTTTAGCTTGACGTACCTTAATTTCAGTAAGACTCATGAATTTTTAACCTAACCACAAATGGCACTGCTCAATTCAATTATAGCAAATTTAAGCGATATTAATATGATGCGTATCATACGCATCACATATTTTTATAAGTAATTGTTAAATAAAATTTATATTTAGATTGGTTATTCCCTAGTAACCAATTAATTAACCATTGATTTTGCAAGTCTTAAATTGGCATTTGAAGTGCAACCCCATGTTATGACTATTCACATTTCTGCTCCATGATTCATGGTTACTTATTAGTAATGTTATTATGTCAGGAGCGAGACAAGAATTAGGGTAACCTTATTATGGAAATAGCGAATACGAAATTACTAGCTGGCGCTTTGATAGCCCTAACTTTAACTATAGTTAGCCCTGTCGTACTTGCAAATGATAACAATGATATACGAAAGACTATTGTAGTTAAGTTTGCTAAAAAAGCTTACTCTGCAAATTATTATGGAAGGATAGATGGATGCAAGTATGATTCCTACAAATTTTATGCTAAAAAAGGGCAAAAGTTAAAAGTGAAGTTGACTGGAGGAAATGTTGAAGCTTACTTATGGGGTAATCAATTAAAAGACTCCATCAATCTTGGAGAATATTCTCCAGAGCTTGATGATAATGGTATTTATATTTTACCTGCTTCAGGTGAATATGAAATTAGAGTATTACAACCTAGATCACAGGCAAGAAAAGATAAAAAACCTCAATACTGGATGAGTATTGACATTAAATAAAGACTTGCTAGATTTTTTTAAGCTTTTATACCAAGGTTCAAAAACTATTGCCAGTTAAACGGGGCGTGATTTTTATTCATATGTTTTTATATTAGTAAAAATGATATAGATACGTAATTCATGGAGATCGTTTCAATTTAGCAATCTCTAAATACATTTTGTCATTGGCATGTTGAATCCGTTCATTTGAGGGGTCGTATTGCTTCTGGACTTCACCTAAGAAAGGAGTTTCTTCACATAATTCAAAGTACCTTTCCATCGGTGTTTTATCTTTCAAAGCTGAATGTGGT
This sequence comes from Acinetobacter sp. UBA2581, assembly GCF_002339435.1. Taxonomy (NCBI): domain Bacteria; kingdom Pseudomonadati; phylum Pseudomonadota; class Gammaproteobacteria; order Moraxellales; family Moraxellaceae; genus Acinetobacter; species Acinetobacter sp. UBA2581. Next base: position 11,351 of record NZ_DDLD01000074.1, read on the forward strand.
CTCATCCAGTTATAGTAATGCTGCCATTCTGCCAGTTTGCTCTGAATTTCCTCTGAATCGATATCTACAGTAGCGTAGAACTCAGATTCATCAGTCTTTTGTGAGCGCTACCTTGCCATTCAGATAAGGTGAACCCGGTTTATTCGGCTTAAATTTAATCCCATACTGCATCATTTTTTCTGTACTTTTTCAGCAAAAAATTCTCGTCCACGATCGGTCCGTATTCGCTGTATGGGAAAAGGCATTTCTTCAATTACACAGTTAAAAAGTCGAGTGTATTCGCAGCTGTTCGGCGTTTATATATCCTTAAAACGCGATATCGTGTGCAGTCATCGATAGATGTGTACTGATATAGTCCAGGACCCAGTTTACAGGTATCCATTTGAATTCTATCGCCTGGTAATGGACGTTCATAACAAATGTAATCTACTTTACGACGGAATTTTTTAATCGGTTTGACTTAATGGATGGATAGTACTTTATGGATAGTCGCCAAGGACAACGAGACTCCGTGCAGCTCATTAATTCGGTTTGCAAACGTCGAGCACCAAGATTTCTAGCTGAGCGCATTTCCAATATTAAAGCTTCTAGCTCAGCATTGATTTTAGTATTTGGCGATTTTAAGGGACATTTACTATGACTACTTAATCCATCAATACCTTGTTCAGAATATCGTTTCCACCACTTGCGTAAAGTTGGTCTAGAAATGCCACATCTCCGACAAACCAGGCCAGCATTATTGGTCTCTTCAAATAATTTAACCCATACGACTCTTTGTTGAATTTCTCTGTTCATAGACACCCATTATATTGAAGTGATGTCTATAAATCACACAGATTATCATAAGACTTTTGCAACTGTCGCACCTCATGTTTGAATTCACCCATTAACAGAGTGCGAATTAGTCCTTGATTATGTTTGACCACATTTCAAGGAATAGTGTCCAACTTTCGGTATGCAGATTATGGTGTGGGGTTCTCTTAAAGTTTAAACCTTATTATTTTACTTCAGTAATGCTGATTGGCTGGTCTTTTACAAATTCAACAACCCCTTCACCACGTTTAAAGTGAATTGAAACTCCATTATTATTAGCTAAACGAATACCACTACCAGCAACTGTTTGCTTTAAACGATATACCATGCCTGAGTTATCAGTCATTAAAGCAGTTTCAAAGTTATCCGATGATTTCAGAAAAATTAATAAACCATTTGGACCAGAAAATTTAAGGACCTGCGTATCAGCTGAAGTATTTCTTGTAGCCTTATCTTGTAAAGTTTCAGTCTTTGGACTCGAAGTACACCCAGTCATTGCTAAAACTAACAAAGTTAAACGGCTTTGTTGCACAAAGATTTGAAATGCAAAGCGCCCCTAATTGAGCCAAATTT
>NZ_DDLD01000107.1:0-5849 GCF_002339435.1 Acinetobacter sp. UBA2581
CCCTCAATGCGTAAGTCCTATCATAATGCTTTATATTAAAAATAATTTTTATTCTTTCTATACAAAAAATATTATTACTTTAAACTCTGAAAAACAAATATATATTTTTCATACATTATTCATGTAATTATTTCATTAACATCCTAAATTATTACTTTAAATAATTATTTTAATGGAAAAAAATTGGTTAGTAAGGACAAATCAAACTATTACCTTTTTGCCCATGGTCATAGTTATATTTATAGGACTAATTGGCTATGAATGGGTACGTACAGAACTGGTCGGAAGCTGGATTCTTTTAATTGGCTTTATTCTACTGGGACGCTTTTTAAATGTAGTTCAGTCCGTTGTACTGAGTATTGTCATTTTTATTACTCTTTTTATTTATATTTTATTTAATGTCCAGGCTGATAGCATGGATATCAATACTCGCTTCTTGCAGCTTTTTATTCTACCTTTAGCGCCACTTCTACTCAGTATTTACTATGAAATGATGTCGACCAACAGGCAGACCGACAATTTACTAGATACTTATCGTAAAAACCTGACCCATAAAACATTACCTATCAGTACTTATTTCTATACCCAAACTCAAGTTCAGAATATGCTAAATCTGAATCTGATTCCTCAATATGATGAAATTTATATAGAAATTACCAACCATAACTTATTAAGAGATATGTTGCAGGTGGATGAACTAAAACTGTTGCAACAAAAAATTATCCATGTGCTGGAAAGTAAGTTCCAAGTTCCTCATTTTTCCTTTACTGATAGTCGGCTCTCGGTCTTGCGTGTAATTATGATTGCCGATCGAGAATCTACTATTTCCAAACAACTGATTGAAAAAATCAGACAGATTGAACTGATTAAAACAGAGATTACTCATCTACCCCATCATCAGGGCCGACCCTCCTTGGAGGAACGCCTATGAGTCATTTTTTGCATGTCTGCGGTCTGATCGTTTCAGTCAATACGCTGCCTGACCCGGTACTGAGTTCTTATTATCAACAATATTATCAATGTAAGCTTAAAACAGCCGATCCGGCTCAGCAGCAAGATTCCTCAGATATTAAGCAAATTCCAGCCTATTTCCCAGCTCCCAGGAAGTTATGGCCGGTATTTAGCTTTGATCAAATACACTACGAAACTTATCAAAACATGAAAAATCAGGGTATTAAACCGGGTTTAATCATTCCTGAAAATTTCATGAAACCGTCAATCTACTTTCAGATCAAACAGGAGGTTTCGGACGGTGCTATCCCGATTCTTGATCTAAGCAGCATCGAACCAAAGCGTTTTCGCGGACTTGCGACCCTCGCCACTAGTGCAGGTTTACGTCCCATGGCGGCCTATATACAGGATGGCTGGAATCCGAATCTCAAAACTTTACCTGCGGGGCTTTACATTATTCAGGCCAATCATGGACAACTGCCTTTACCCGCCCGTTTAATTCAATCTGGTCAGCAACAATTTTACACCGCCTACCCACAAACTGCTTTCAATGGTACTGGAATTATCCTGAATCCTCAGGTGCCACTTGCCGAAAGTGAGATTGCTTATCCTGAATTGGGAATTTCCTGGACCTTTTTAAATACGCGCTTTGACAGCCAAATGAACCGGGTGCATACCAATCTACTCGGCTATATCTTGCTCTCAGCAGGAATCATAATCTTGCCATTACACTTGGTGCTCTCGACCCATTACCCTAATTTATTAAGCTTCTGGGGTACCTCAACTTCCTGGGCATCCGTTTTTGTGATCGTTATTTTAATGCTCATCCTCCTGATCACCATGTTATGGCGGAGGTTCAAAAAATCATGAGCATGATCGATATTCTGTTTATTACCGGCTTTATCGGGATCTGGATTCCACAGGCCTTTTGGGCCTGGCTCAGCTTTTCTGCCTGGCGTTACTCGATTCAGGCCAGTCAGGAATTGACCAATTTACCAATACCTGAACGTTGGCCCATGCTGAGTGTGCTGGTGCCGGCATATAATGAAGCACTGGTGATTGAAGATACCTTACGTTCTCTAGCTGCACAGGATTATCCGGCTGAAAGCTATGAAGTACTGCTGATTAATGATGCATCTAAAGACAATACCCAGGAAATTGCGGATCGTATGGCTGCCGAATTTCCAGTCATTCGGGTCATCAATGTGCCTAAAGGTCAAGGTGGTAAAGGTAAATCCAGAACTTTGAATAACGGACTCAAACACGCCCGCGGAGAATTGATTGCGGTTTATGATGCGGACAGTACGCCAGAGCCGGATTGTGTACGGCTGATTGCCCAGACCTTGCTGGCAGATTCTAGTCTGGTCGCAGTGAATGGCAAAGTCCGTACCCGCAACTGGAAAGACAGCCCCCTTAGTACCTTTATCGCTATCGAGTTTATCTATTTCCAGTGGATTTTTCAGGGTGGACGCTGGCTGCGTTTCCGTCTTTCTACCCTAATGGGAACCAATTATGTGATCTGGCGAGATGCACTCGATATTCTAGGCGGATTTGACGAAAAATCCTTGGTCGATGACACCGAAATGAGTTACCGGATTTTTCTGGGACATAAACGGATTAAATGGGTGCCTTATGCCGTAGGCTGGCAACAAGATCCGGGCGACCTGAATATTTTTATCAAACAACGCTCGCGTTGGACTCAAGGTAACTTTTATGTAACCCGTAAATATTTAAGAACAGCGCTCCGGCATCCTTTTCCAATCGGAATGGAGATCGGCAACAATATTATGTGTTACATCATTTTTGTGCCAGCCCTGTTCTTAAGTCATATGACGCTGGTGGTTGGCCTACTCGGTATTGATGGCACCACGATTCCCGGCCCATTTACCTTACTCTTCATTTTGGCCTTTATTCTTTATCTGGTCCAGATTTGGTTCACCCTCAGTCTGGAAAAAGAAGTGCCTAAACGATTTTACTTCTATGCCTTTATTGCCTATTTCACCTATTCACAAATCTTTCTCCTGATTGTCTTTAAAGCTGCCTGGGACATGTTAAAAGGCAAAATCAAAGGTGAGGGAATTACCTGGTACAAGACAGAACGAAAGAAGGAAAAAAAATGATCATGCACATAAAAACAGCTCCTTTGAGATTAATGTCTTCACTTATCTTAGCATTGTCTAGTGCACATCTCTATGCGGCCACCTGGAAGCTTGATGAGGTAGTTGCGCGGCATGTAGAGCAAACTACGCCTTACTTTTTTTATGTTGGAAAAGGTGAAAGCTGGCAGGATATCCACTTCAGCAGTCAGTTTAATGTACAGGGTAGCAGTACGGTGATTGTCCGGTATGACAATCAGCTGATTCATCAACAAAATTTGAGTGGTAAAGGCACATTAAATTTTAGCCTCCCCCCTGCCGATAGCGGTTTTCATCGGCTGGATATCAGTATTTTACAAAAACCAGGACCTGGACAAAGTACTGCCAATATTTGTCTTGAATCAAGCAATTTACAGACTACCTTGACTCAACCAAATCTGAGTTACCAATCGCAGCGTAACGGCATGCAGCTGAATCAACTCCCGGATGTCCTGTTCAATAGTCAATTGAACCGACCAGAACCAGTACAGGCACTGCTAGGTTTCAATACGGCAAATTTCCTGGAAGCCACCATGATGAGTAGGCTGGCAACTGCCTGGAATTTTGCGACACCTGTGCAATGGCGGCTAAATACCACTCCTGAATCAGCACCTGATTTCATGATCAATATTCAGCGTTCGGCCGCAAAATTACCCGCAGCACGGATGAGTCTAAATCAGGTTAACCAGGTACCAAGCCTGACGATTGAATACTCTTCAGAATCCCAATTATTGATGGCCGTCAATGCCCTGCTCAATCAGCAATATCTGGCACAACTAAATACTGCAACAGCGAGTTTAAATGGCCCTGTCGCACGACCAAACTGGGCCAGTGTACGCCGTTTTGAAAGCTTGGCTGATCTGGGCATTTCCGATTTCAAACTAGACAATACTCCCAAAAATATTTCACTGGTCTTTCCTGCTGTTTGGGAAGCTACGGATATTTTAAAGGGTCAGCTTAATTTCCGTTCGCAAAGCGGACTCTTACAAGGCTCGACCTTACAGGTTTGGCTCAATGAAGTACTCGCAGGTAGTACCAGTCTGGCAAAACTGGATTCCAGCCCGGTTGAGCGGCAGTTTGAATTTGTAGGGGCAGATTATCCCTATACCAACAGCTTTAACATGACGGTGAATAATAACCAGTTAAATAGCAATAATTGTCTACCTAATGCGGGTAATGCTTTATGGATTGATGCTAAAAAATCCAAGCTTAGTCTGCCTTACCAGATGAAACAGGGAGTCATCAGCCTGTCTACAGTTTTTGACAAGACTCCTGAAATTGCCATGAATACGCCTATAGCCACCCCCATCGCGATCAGCCTGGCTCAAGTTGCCAAGAACATGCTGCTCAGTAATGATCCAATTGGTCTGAATATCACCCAACTGAATCCAAGTACACCTAAAACCATTAATATCCTGCTGAATGCCCAGCGTTATCAATCTGAATTGCAAGAATACAGTCAGATTCTTTACTTACCTACTACGGCAAATGGTAGTTTGATCACCGTCAGAAACGGGAATTTCTGGATTTATAGCGACAACAACCTCGGGGTAGAAAATTTTGCCCGCTTCTGGCCGCAAATCCAGCAGAAAATCCCGAACAATACTGCGGCCTTGTTTATTTCTGCCCAAGGACAAATTACCGTACTTAGTCAAACCGCTATAGAAAAAGCAGAAACCCCGATAATTGAACAGATTTCCATGCGAACTATTGCTATTATTCTTGTGATTGTTGCTGCGCTTATTATAGGGCTGCTGTTCTGGCGCAGAACTCGTAAGGCACAAAAAACCAAAGAAGAATAATGATGAAAAAATACCTGATTTTAGGCTTACTGGTGTTACTGGCACTTCCTACCTTAGCTTTTACTGGCTCTGCGTTTTTTATGGCACGTGCAGATGCTAAAGCGGTAACAGCGCCTAAAATTGAGGGTATTTTCTGGCAGGTTGACCAGATGAGTCACGCCTCCGGTAACTGGCACTTATTAGGCATCGATACGCTGGTCACTCAATGGAGTATTGTAGACGGACGTTCCTTTTTTAAAGAAATCTCCGGAGCCCAATGGCAACATCAGCCGGACTGGAATACGATTGCCGAACAACCCTGGTCCAAGCAGGTTATCTTAGGTCTGGCAGGCATTTTTCAGGAACCTGTGGCACGTGAAAATATTGACCAGCTCTTTTTACTATCCCAACAGATTATTAAAACTTCTCTTCCAGTTCAGCCTGCTGCTTATTATTTTCCTGTAGAAGCTGACCCAAGCTGGCATGGAGTTGCCAATATGGCGCGTTATGTTGCCGAGTTCCAGCGACCGGTCTGGATCAGTATTTATAGTGCAGACCGAAAATCACGGTTTTTACATTACTGGCTTGAAAGCTGGTTACCTGATAATGCCCAAGTCTTTTTTCAGGATGGCGTCGGTGTAGGCACGCGCAGCCCCGAAGAAGCGGCGGTGATTTATCAAAACCTTAAACATCAGGTTGGTGACAAAAGAGTTGTGATTATTCTCGAAGCTTTCCGGCCTAAACCGGAAGGCGGCTTTCGTGCAGCTTATCCTTGGGAAATTGCAAAACAGTTGAAAGCTTATGCTGGAGAGCGTGTCTATATTTTTGACGGTCCACATTATTTAAATAAAGCCAGTGTGCTCTGGCTTTATTTGTGGATGAAAATCAATTACTAGGGTCTGTTGACATTTACTGCTCATAATTAAACCTATAAAGGAAGCCATAAAAATATACAGGCTAAGGCAACAGCACTTTGATAATT
>NZ_DDLD01000108.1:0-6462 GCF_002339435.1 Acinetobacter sp. UBA2581
GTAAATGTCAACAGACCCTAGGGATTCAGCCATTTTTTTTGCGAATCCAGCTGCTGACGTAGCGCCATAAATTCACCCCATCTTGGATATAAGTTGCGCAGTGATGCGGCATGCATGCTATGCAATTTTCCCTAATGCGGTCGCCCCTGATATTTCTGAAAAATCGGTTCAATTAGATTAAAAATGACATGATAATCCTGCTTATAAAACTGATGGATAGAAATTGAAACTGAATCCCGCTGATAAAATGGACTAAGCCAGATGTCATCCGCTTTGACATAACGAAACTCGATCGGAAAGAACATCGGCACACGATGCTGCCTTAGACAATGCAGCACTTCTTCCAGACACTGCAAGCCTAGTTCGACAGGAATCTGGTATTCCATTTCATTAAATCGGGTATTGCGCGGTGTAGGGAAAATCTGACTGGACCAATCCACAAAACAGGTCGGTTTGACAAAAACACCGAGCAGCTTTTGCAGATAAGGATTGGTAGACGGCAATAACCGTGTCAATTCAGAACATAACATCAGTAAACTGTCTTCTGATGGCCAGCTTTCTTTTCTCGGCTGAAGGACTTCATCCGTTTCATCTAGTGTTTTCAGCATGACCTGATCAGCATGCAGGAAAGCCCAAAACTCAATATGTCGGTGTTATTGTTTCCATTGATCGATATTGGAAAATATGTCTTTTAACGAACATAACCAGATCTGTTCTTTTAATTTATAACGCGGCCGATTTTGCAGGTTAATTTTAGTGAGTATTCCGAAACTGCCCAGTGCCACCCGCCCCGCCTGAAAAATTTCCGTATTTTGCTGCTTATTACATTGCAATAATTCGCCATCTGCAGTCAGTGATTCAAAGCCTTGAACGAAAGCAGATAAACACGGCAAATCAATTCCCGTGCCATGCGTACCGGTCGAGATGGCACCCGCCAGACTTTGCTGATCGATATCACCTTGGTTGATCAAAGCCTGATTCAGAGGGGCTAGATATTCACCCAGCTCATATAAACGCGTACCTGCCTAGTACATTGAGCTGTCGCTTCATTTGCATCTATCACGCCTTTGAAGTGATCCAGACGAATCAATACCTCATCGGTTTTGGCTAGCGCACTGAATGAATGTCCTGCACCCACCACACGAATCTGCGCATGTGACTTCACCAGAGTTTGTAATTCATTGATTTCTTTAGGCTCGAAAATTTGAGGAGAACTTTACTGGCTTCCCGACCAGTTGCGCCATGTTGCATTCGCCTGTTGTATTTTCATTATTATTCCTTGGCTAAGGCTATTTTTAACACCCATTTAGAGTAAAATACCTAAAAAGGCAAATATGGGAACCCATAGGTTCAAAAAAATCAGTGCTTAAAGATAATTTTATTAATATTCAATTATTTAAATTTTTAAAATTATGCATTCGCACTCGACTAAAGCATAACTGCAAGACTTCCAAGAATTGCATATCTTTTTTAACAGGATATGAAAAATAAATATAGAACGGAGTTTTACAATGGTTAAGGCATACGATGAATTACCGCGCACCCCTGCCAATTTTGTAGCGCTGTCACCTTTACGCTATCTCGATCGCGCGGCTTATATCTACCCGAATCAAAGCGCGATCATTCATGGTAAGCGTCGTATTACCTGGCGTGAAAAATACAATCGTTGCCGTCAGTTTGCCCACCAACTCCAAAATTTAGGCATCGGTAAAAATGATACCGTTTCAGTTTTATTGCCAAACGTACCTGCAATGATTGAAGCACACTTTGCTGTGCCAATGGCGGGTGCGGTCCTGAATACTTTAAATACCCGTCTGGATGCCAAAACTTTGGCGTTCATGCTGGAACATGCTGAGACTAAAGTACTGCTAGTCGATCCAGAGTTTTCTGCAGTTGCAACAGAAGCGTTGGCATTGGTTCCACAGCAAGACATTTATGTGATTGACGTGGCTGATGAGGAATTCGAGGGGGAAGACACCCGTATCGGCCAAATTGAATATGAAGACTGGTTGGCTCAAGGCGATACCAATTTTGAATGGCATTTACCGGATGATGAATGGAATGCGATTAGCCTGAACTACACTTCTGGAACCACAGGCAATCCGAAAGGCGTGGTTTACCATCACCGTGGCGCCTATATTAATGCAGCCAGTAATATCATTGCCTGTGGCATGATGCCGCGTGCCACTTACTTATGGACCTTACCGCTGTTCCACTGTAATGGCTGGTGTTTTGCCTGGACCATGGCAGCTAATGGCGGTACGAATGTCTGCTTACGTAAGGTTGATCCAGAACTGATCTTTAAACTCATTGCTGAACATAAAGTGGATTATTTCTGCGGTGCACCCATTGTACTATCGATGCTGATCAATACTCCTGAAGAGAAAAAGACCAAGTTTGATCACCGCGTAGAAGTAATGGTAGCAGGTGCTGCACCTCCTGCTGCAATCATTGAGGGTATGCGCAATATTGGCATTAATGTGACCCACGTCTATGGCCTAACTGAGACCTATGGCCCTTCTGCGCTCTGTGCGTCTCAGGCAGGCTGGTCAGATCTGTCAATTCAGGAGCAGGCACAACTGCATTCTCGTCAAGGTGTACCATATCCACTGCAAGACGGCATGAAAGTGCTTGATCCTGACACTATGCAGGAAGTGCCACATGATGGTCAGACCATGGGGGAAATCATGTTCCGTGGCAACATCGTCATGAAAGGTTATTTAAAGAACCCGGAAGCAACTGCAGAAGCCTTTGCTGGTGGCTGGTTCCATACTGGCGATCTGGCAGTATGCCAACCTGATGGTTATGCAAAAATTACCGACCGCTCTAAGGATGTGATTATTTCAGGTGGTGAAAACATTTCATCGCTGGAAGTGGAAGAAGTGCTCTATCAGCATCCTGCTATTCTCACGGCAGCCGTGGTGGCAAAACCAGATCCACGCTGGCAGGAAGTACCATGTGCCTTTGTCGAACTGAAAGCAGGACAAACTGCTACAGCAGAAGAGATTATCGAATTCTGCAAGCAACATCTGGCGCGTTTTAAAGTACCTAAAGATGTAGTGATTACCGAGATTCCAAAAACCTCAACCGGGAAATTACAGAAATTTATCCTGCGTGACTGGGCTAAAGAACGCTCTCAAGGTGAATTTTCTTAATTTATTAAGACCCTAGCATCCAGCCCTACTCTTCAAATTTCTTTTTTAATATTGAGAAAGAAAAATTTGGTGAGTGGGGCTTTTTTTATTCAGAATAAAGACAATTTGTTTATTTAAATAACTGAATTTAAAGTGCTGATTAAGGTACTTATTCTGAGAGATGCCTTACCAAATTAAAGATAAAGAATGCGATCAATCAAAGAAGTTCGCATCCACATGCTTATTTTTAGGCAATAAAAAACCCCAAGACTTAATATGCTTGGGGTTTTTCAGAATCTTGGTCCCGAGGGTCGGACTCGAACCGACACGTCATCTCTGACAGCGGATTTTGAGTCCGCCGCGTCTACCAATTTCACCACCTCGGGAGTGGATGACGGCTATATTACTCTGTTTCAAAAACTTGTCAACGCAGAAAAAACACATTTGCCTAATTTTAAAACAATTCTTATTTTTTTGTTTTATAATCGAGCAATTCCCGCCATAAAAAAGAAAAAAGTTTATACTAGCCGCAGTTTTTTTATCGTAAATTGTCATGCAACTTTCTGATTTTAGTTTCGATCTCCCTGATGAGCTGATTGCTCGCTATCCTCTTGAACAACGTAGTGCTTCTCGCCTGTTACACCTTGATGCACAAGGCCAATATCACGATCACCAGTTCACCGATATTTTGGATTTATTGAATGAAGGCGATTTGCTGGTTCTGAACGATACCAAAGTGATGAAAGCGCGCCTGAAAGGTAAACGTGCCTCTGGTGGTGCAGTTGAAGTACTGGTTGAGCGTATGATGGATCAGTTCATTGCGCATTGTCATATCAAGGCCAGCAACACACCCAAAGCCGGTGCAGAATTATTTATCGGTCCAGATGAAGTCAAAGTCACTGTTCAAGGCCGTCATGAAAATCTGTTTATTGTCGAATTTTCTCAGCCGATTTTAGATGTTCTAGACAAATACGGCGCACTGCCAATTCCCCCCTATTTCAATCGTGAAGCAGAAGAAATTGATACAGTTCGATATCAGACTGTCTTCAATGATCCGACTAAATTGGCCAGCGTTGCTGCTCCTACCGCTTCCCTGCACTTCGATGAAGAGTTGCTGAAAAAACTGGAAGAGAAAGGCATTCAGAAAACCTTTGTGACCTTGCATGTCGGTGCAGGTACTTTCCTGCCGGTTCGTACCAATGATATCGAAAATCACATCATGCACAGCGAATGGTGTCAGGTGTCGGATGAATCCATGGAGCTGATCAAAGCCACTAAAGCGCGCGGTAATAAAGTGATTGCTGTGGGTACGACCGCAACCCGTGCGACTGAAAGTGCGGCTCAGGCCAATGATGGTGAACTGAAAGGCTGGACCGGTGATACTCAAATTTTCATCTATCCGGGTTATGAATTCAAAGTGGTGGATCGTCTAATCACCAACTTCCATTTACCGGAATCTACCCTGCTCATGCTGGTTTCGGCTCTATCTAATCGCGAAAACATCCTGAATGCTTACAAACATGCGGTTGAAAGCAAATACCGCTTCTTCAGTTATGGCGATGCCATGCTAATTGATCAAGCGCAATAATCAGCAGGAACCCTCCCGATGCCGATCGAGTCTGTGCAGCACTCCATTCATATTCGACGCAAGAAAAATGCAGTAGTGTTTCGCAACATCGCCCGGCTCTGGGATCTGGGTCGTCAGGCCAAAAGCCATCAGGAATTATTGGATGGCTTGCATCCATGGAACGGCCCAATTAGCTTAAAATTTGAAAATAATTTACCGCTTGCTCTGGCCGGAATCGGACTTTTTCTGATTGGTTGCATCTTTGTAGCGCCTGCTAATATCTGGATGCAAATCGGTGTTTTCTTTGGATGCCTACTGGTATTCTGGGCTTATATCAGCTATGAACATCGAAAGCCACTGGATGAAGTTATCCGCTATCTGGAAGATGAGGCGCTCGCCAAAAAATACCAGCTGGCTTTTCAGAAGCAGCCACAACATATTTCAATTCCGCTCAATCCCCTACATTTTATTAGCCATTTAAAACGTCTGTTCCCGGTATTTAATCAAGGCTCTCTGAGTAATGAAATTTCACGCTATGCCAGCACTATCTGGGAAGATGAAGATGGTCAACAACATCAAGTTCTGGTCTTTCAATATCATTATGTGCATGAAGTTCAGGTACGCAATAAGGAAGGTCAACCGGTCAAACTGACCCAGGTACATAAAGACCTTTGGGGGGTATTTGTTTTTGATGTTCAGATTCAGGGGCTAGCCGTGACTACCTCCAGAAAGAAATTTCATTATCCTTATGCTTATCCTTGGCACAGCAGCGACATTCGTACCAACCAGAAATTAAATTTCTTTGGCAGCGATCCGATGCAAATGGCGAAACTGCTCACGCCTGGTTTTGTACTTCGACTGGCGGACTTTTTTGAGCAGCGTCAGGGCGATTTACTGTTTCATCCAGAAAGCCATATGCTCTGCTATCTGGGACCACATGATTTATTTCAGGTATCCAGTAAACACGATAAAATTAGCGATATTTCCACATTGCGTGGCCATCTCAGAACGTTTAAATTAATAGAGTTGGAAAAGTTACATACTGATCTGACACAATTTTTAAAATAATTATTTTTTTCTGGGGATTACTTTTATGGGATTTTTCGTTTTTGTCATTATCCCGCTTTTGGTCATTATTGCCATTATCATGATTCGTAACAGCATTGTGCGTCATCATAACTCCACTATTCGTGCATGGTCCGATGTCGCCAGCTATGAGCGGCAAAAACTAAAAATCCTGGATGGTCTGCAACCTTTGGTTGAGCAATATTCCAGTTTTGAAAAAGGGACTTTAGAGAAAGTTACTGAACTGCGCCAGAACATTATGAACCTGAATATTCAGGATGCCGATATTGCCCAGTTACAACGGGTTGAAAACCTGAATAAGGAACTGATGCGCAGCCTGAATGTGGTGATTGAAAACTACCCTGAACTAAAAGCAAATGACATTTACCTGAAAATGATGAATGAAATTGAAGAACAGAATGAAAATGTCGGTGCTGCGATTACCATCTACAACCGTAATGTCGAACTCTTCAATAACCAGATCCAGATTTTCCCGCATAATATTATCAATAACATGTTTCTCAAAAAGAAAGCAGTACGCCCTTTCCGTGACCAGACCGTGAGTCAGAACTTTGACTATCGTCCAAATTTCCACTGAGAAAAATCATTACATTTTATAGTTTTAGATTTGCAATCCATTGGCTTATGATGAAATAGCGAGAGATAAAGCAATACACTAGGACTTACGCATTGACG
>NZ_DDLD01000058.1:0-8809 GCF_002339435.1 Acinetobacter sp. UBA2581
TTTCATCGAACTCAGGTTATATTAAGAATAGTCATGTGATGAGTGTGGCTTTTAATAACATCTGTGAAGTGTTCAACTGTTCCAATCTGGAAGAACATTACAATCTGATCAATACCAATAAGGTCAAAGCCAAAGCGATTGCTACTGATAAAACCCAGTTTAGTGGTGAGCTGATCAATTTCCACAAGCGCAGTCTGGAAATGCCAAACTTGAGAGTTCACCTTAAAGATCAGGGTGTAGTCTTGGCAACTTATAATTTAAAACCTCAGGAATACCTGATCGAAAGCCTGGTCAAGATTCAACGTATTCCCCAAAACAGCCCATTTAAATTTGAATTTGTGCTTCCTGTCGACCGTAAAGACTTCGATAATTACAGTTTGGAAATAATTCGACCTTAATATTGATAAAAACTATTAAAAAACGAAAAAAAAGTTAAAAAAAATGCAGTTTTCTTGCTCACTTTTCCCGAGACAATGGTATTATACGCGCCACGAAAGCTATGTGCTGCAAACTCCTCGCTACTTTTTCACAACAAATACAGTCTTGCCTAATGCGCTATAAAACTTATTGCGTATCGAGCAGATTTTTTTGTTTTGATTTTGGTCAGTAACAAAACTTTAACTATTGTTACGCTTATTTTTCGACCAAATCGTCGAGATGTGGCAAGCTACAAGCTCAATGTAATGACCAAGTTTTAGAACTCCAGTTTTAGGATCTAAAATGGAGTTCATTTCAATTTCTAGACCACTTTTATATATCGCTTTACCCAAGTGATATTTGATTTTTCGGATTAATTCGCATGAATAGCAAATCTCCTATTTTTACTGCACAATCTGATGTCGCTCTTCGTATTCACGTAGATCGCGCAGTTCGCCACTACTTTGCACAACTGCAAGGCGAGCAACCTTCTCAGGTGTACGACATGGTGCTGGCAGAAATGGAGAAGCCTTTATTATCTGTCGTTCTAGAATATACGCGTGGTAATCAGACACGCGCTGCCGAGATTCTCGGACTAAACCGCGGTACTTTACGTAAAAAGTTAAAAGCTCACGGTTTAATGAGTGAATAAATGATAAAATGCTTGCGGCTACCGCAGGCATTTTTTTTGACTGTTAATTAGCTATTTAGATTTAATCTGTTCCTTGGTAACTGTGACGAAGATCATGACTATTAAACGCGCTTTAATCTCTGTTTCCGATAAAACCGGTATTGTGGAATTTGCACAAGACCTTGCTGCTCTTGGGGTAGAAATTTTATCTACAGGTGGTACATACAAATTGTTGAAAGACAATAATGTCGCTGTAGTAGAAGTTTCGGAGCACACTGGTTTCCCAGAGATGATGGACGGCCGTGTAAAAACGCTACATCCGAAAATTCATGGTGGCATTCTGGCTCGTCGTGGTCTAGACGAAGCTGTGATGGCTGAACACAACATCGATGCGATCGATCTTGTCGTTGTTAACCTGTATCCATTTGCTGCAACTGTAGCGAAACCAAACTGTTCACTGGCTGATGCGATTGAAAATATCGACATCGGTGGTCCAACAATGGTTCGTGCTGCTGCGAAAAACCACGCGTCTGTAGGTATCGTGGTTAATGCTGCTGACTATGCAACTGTGATTGCTGAGCTTAAAACTGATGGTGCTTTATCTTATACAACCCGTTTTGACCTGGCAGTGAAAGCATTCGAACATACTGCTCAATACGACGGTATGATCGCATCTTACTTAGGCGCTCGCGTAGGTAAGGAAGAAGGTCAGGCAGACAAATTTGCGCGTACTTTCAATACTCAATTAAACAAAGCTCAAGACTTACGTTACGGTGAAAACCCGCATCAGTCTGCTGCATTCTATATTGATCCAGCTGCGAAAGAAGCCTCTGTTGCGACTGCAAAACAGTTACAAGGTAAGGAACTCTCTTATAACAACATCGCGGATACTGATGCTGCACTTGAATGTGTGAAATCATTCGCGAAACCTGCTTGTGTGATCGTAAAACATGCGAACCCATGTGGTGTTGCAGTTTCTTTAGACGGTATCAAAGCTGCTTATGATCTTGCTTATGCAACTGACCCTGAATCTGCATTCGGTGGCATCATTGCATTTAACCGTGAATTAGACGTTGCAACTGCGCAAGCAATTGTGGATCGTCAATTCGTTGAAGTGATCATTGCACCTAGCATCGCTGACGGCGTACTTGAAGTGACTGGCGCGAAGAAAAACGTACGTGTACTCGTATGTGGCGAACTTCCAGCGATTAACGAACGTGCTCCACAACTTGACTACAAACGTGTAAATGGTGGTTTACTGGTTCAAGATCAAGACTTGGGCATGATCACTAAAGATGACCTGAAAGTTGTGACTAAACGCGCACCAACTGAGCAGG
Organism: Acinetobacter sp. UBA2581; assembly: GCF_002339435.1. Classification (NCBI taxonomy): domain Bacteria; kingdom Pseudomonadati; phylum Pseudomonadota; class Gammaproteobacteria; order Moraxellales; family Moraxellaceae; genus Acinetobacter; species Acinetobacter sp. UBA2581. The sequence continues at coordinate 2,386 of NZ_DDLD01000058.1, forward strand.
AAATCGATGACATGATCTTCGCTTGGAAAGTTGCGAAATACGTTAAATCTAACGCGATTGTTTATGCGAAAAACCGTCAAACTATCGGTGTAGGCGCTGGCCAAATGAGCCGCGTAAACTCTGCTCGTATCGCCGCGATCAAAGCTGAACATGCAGGACTCGTGGTTGAAGGTGCAGTTATGGCATCTGATGCATTCTTCCCATTCCGTGATGGCATCGACAATGCGGCTAAAGCCGGCATCAAATGCATCATCCAGCCAGGTGGTTCAATGCGTGACGAAGAAACAATTGCAGCAGCTGATGAAGCTGGTATTGCAATGGTATTCACTGGCATGCGTCATTTCCGCCACTAATTTTTAAGTATTAAATTCCAGACCCTCCTTTTCGTAAGGAGGGTTTGCTACATCAGTAGATTGTTTAATATCTTGCTATAAGATGTTAAAAGATTTTTAAACCTCATTGGGTTTGTGGAATTTCATTTTCGAGGGAATTTTCTAAAGATGAACATTTTAGTTTTAGGTGGTGGCGGCCGTGAACATGCACTTGCATGGAAAATCGCACAAGACGATCAAGTAGCAAAAGTATTTGTTGCACCGGGCAATGCAGGCACCGCAACTGAAAATAAATGTGAAAATGTCGCTTTGGACATTCTCGACAATCCTGCCATCATTAATTTTGCAAAAAACAATGCAGTTGAAATGATTATTGTAGGTCCTGAAGCACCGCTTGTGAATGGTGTGGTTGATGCTTGCCGCGAAGCAGGCGTGAAAGTTTGGGGTCCAACTCAATTTGCTGCGCAGCTTGAAGGCTCTAAAGCATTCGCGAAGCACTTCTTAAAACGCCATAACATTCCAACTGCTTTCTACGATGTATTTACTGAAGTAGACGCAGCAAAAGCATTTGTTGAGAAAAATGGCGCACCAATCGTGATCAAGGCTGACGGTCTTGCTGCCGGTAAAGGCGTAATTGTTGCCATGACTAATCAGGAAGCATTTGATGCGATTGATGACATGCTGGCAGGCAACAAATTTGGTGATGCCGGCTCTCGTGTGGTGATTGAAGAATTCCTTGCTGGTGAAGAAGCATCTTTCATTTGCATGATCGATGGTGACAACATCCTGCCAATGGCGACTTCTCAAGATCATAAACGTATTTTTGAAGGCGACCAAGGTCCGAACACTGGCGGTATGGGAGCATACTCTCCTGCTCCTGTTGTGACTGCTGACGTATTCGAAAAAGCCATGAATGAAGTGATGCGTCCGACTGTTGAAGGCATGAAAAAAGATGGTCACGTATATACAGGTTTCTTATACGCAGGCTTGATGATTGACGACAAAGGCCAACCAAAAGTGATTGAGTTCAACTGTCGTTTTGGCGATCCAGAAACTCAACCAATCATGATGCGTTTAAAATCATCTTTGGTTGATTTAGTCCAAGCAGGTCTTGAAGGTAATTTACCTGCAGAAGCTGAATGGGATGAGCGTAAAACTGTCGGGATCGTACTGGCATCTAAAGGCTATCCTGAAACTTCTAGTAATGGCGATGTGATTTCAGGTTTAGATACGGAAATGACTGATGCGAAAGTCTTCCATGCAGGTACAAAAGCCAATGAAAAAGGTGAAATTGTCACTGCGGGTGGTCGTGTTCTTTGTGTCACTGCACTGGGTAATACCATTGGTGAAGCGCAAGCCAAAGCTTTAGAACTTTGCCAAAAAGTAACGTTTGATGGGGTTCAATACCGTAAAGATATTGGTTACCGTGCAATTGCTCGTGAAAATGTTTAATCTTAATTTCGATTAAGTAAAAAACCCCGATATGTTCGGGGTTTTTAAATGCTCTCATTTTAAACAATAGGCTCTAATCCATTGCCAGAGCATCTTGGACATCTACCATTCAGCCCCCCATCACCACCACATTGTTTACAAAAAATTGTATCTACAGTATTAAATGTTTGTTTGTAAATATCTCTTAAATCTTTTTCTTCTAATTGGTTAGGATTTTTTGTATCTAATAAAATTGATGTATCTTTGTTTGCATTTATAAATCCCTTAATCTATTCCAGACTAACAGAACGTCCTTTATATTTTCTAGTTAAAACTTCAGTTCTATGCTTATATAATTTTAAGCCATTATTTAATTCAATCTCCAACAGCACACACTTTTTATCATTCATACGTGATAATTTCAGAAGTCTTCCATCATCGATACAATAACGATGACTAGAATTTTCTAAAAATATTTTACTTTTCTTGCCAAAAATATAAGCATATAAATTTTTTTCTTGTGCTAAATCCTTTATATTTTCTAATTTTTTTTCTAATAGATCCATTTTTCTACTCTTAATTTGATCTCATACAATTATTACTTCAAATTTACAAATTTCAAGATAAACATGATTGCAATTATAAAAACCCCTCGCCTCATCCTCCGCCAATGGCAAAATTCCGATACTGCCCCATTTATCCAAATGTGTGCAGATAATGAGGTCATGCGTTATTTTCCCGCCCCACTGACACCTGAACAAAGCCTACAATTTATTCAAAAGGTGACTCGACAGATTGATCAGCATGGTTGGGGTTTATGGGCAGTTGAGCTAAAAGAGACTAAAGAATTTATTGGCTTCATTGGTCTGCAACCACAACCTGATCTGTTTGAGTTTTCGCCCTGTGTTGAAATTGGCTGGCGTCTGGCGAAAAAGTATTGGCATCGAGGTTATGCTACTGAAGGTGCACGTGCAGTCCTAGATTATGCCTTTAATACTTTAAACCTAGATAAAGTTGTGTCGTTTACTGCCAAATCAAATACCCCATCTGAGGCTGTGATGAAAAAGATAGGTATGGTAAAGACTCAAGAATTTCAGCATCCAAAGCTGCCGGAAGATCACCCTTTATGTTGGCATGTATTGTATGAAATCAATCAAAGTAATTACTCAGGTAAATAAGACACGGCTCAAATCCTCCCTAAACATTTATTAAAAAAGATCTTTCAGTAGCTTAATGAGCTGATGTATTTATCATGTTTATTCATTTTTATGATTTCTATTGGATAAAATCTTATAAAGATCAATCTTTAAACGATATGAAATTCCGCCTTATCTTCAATAAAAATAATATATTGTATTCATTGATATTTTGATCATTTTCATTCAATTTATATTCTATTAAAAAGATAAGTAAATAGTTTTTATCCACTATATTGAATAAATAATAATTGCTATGATTGCGCCCATTCAGAGCACCAAATTTGACTATATCTTTTATAAAACCTCTATTTACTCTCTCCAAATAGGGAATCTCTATAGTGGTTTGGTGAACTCTGACCCGATCGAATTAACGTGAACTGTTGCAGTACATTTGCATTTTCCCTGCCGGAGCCACATGCGACTCGATCTAAGGTCAGCTGAAAGTGTAATAAAACTCCACTTTAACATGACCTTAAAATGCATATACTTTAGGCAACACGAAAATTAGGACATCTTTATGAAAAAGCTACTTGGCGTTTTACTCAGTGCATCTGTACTGACTTTAACTGCATGCGGAAAACAAGAAGCGCCTGCAACGGATGCAGCACAAAACAAAGACTCAGGTGAACTGCAAACTGTTACTATGGCATCTACTGGTTCAGATGCTGACGTATGGCGCTACATTTCAACTTTGCCTGAAACTAAACAAGCCGGCATCAAACTTGATGTGAAAAACTTCACTGACTATGTGGCGATGAATACTGCTGTTGCCAACAAAGAAATTGATGTCAACGCATTCCAGTCTTATGCCTATATGGTTGCTTATAACGACGCCAATACTCAAAAGATCGCTCCGCTTTCTACGACTTATCTTGAGCCAATGGGGATCTACTCAAGCAAAGTAAAAAAAGTAGAAGAATTTAAAACAGGTGCGACGATTGCAATTCCAAACGACGGCGCGAATGAATCACGCGCATTGTTATTATTACAATCTGCTGGTCTGGTAAAACTTAAACCAAACTTTGACCTGGTAAAAGGCACGCCTGCTGACATTACTGAAAATGCGAAACAGATTGTTATCAAGCCAATTCAAATGGCGACTGCAGTTCGTGTGAAAGATGAAGTTGATGCGATTGTTCTAGGTAATACTTTGGCAATGGAAGGTGGTCTGAACGTATTGAAAGATGCGATCTATTACGAAGCGATTGATCAAAGTACTAAAATGAATGTTAACGTTTTAGCTGTCGCTGCTGACCGTCAAAATGATCCTGTACTTCAAAAAGTTGGCCAGTTGTATCATACTCCTGCTGTGAAAGCCTATGTTGATGAACACTTCGGTGGTACTAAAGTTGCTGTAAATAAACCAGTGACTTATTTAACCGAAGAAAAGTAATACAATAATCAATATTCAGAACAGGCAAGATTTCTTGCCTGTTTTTTTATTCGTGATGCAGTATTTGACACTATGATTGAATTTAAAGACATCTCCAAACAGTATGAGCTCAAGGGTCAAACCTTACGTGCCTTGAATCGGATTAATTTACAGATTCCGACCGGCAGTATCTTTGGCATTATTGGCTATAGTGGTGCCGGTAAAAGTACCCTGATCCGCCTGATTAATCTGCTTGAACGCCCAACGTCTGGTCAGGTGATTATCAATGGCACGAACTTTACTGCTTTGGATGCCAAATCATTGCGTCAGGAACGTACCCAGATCGGCATGATTTTTCAGCATTTTAACTTGATGCAGACTAAAACAGTGGCTGCCAATATTGAAATGCCAATGAAGTTGCTTGGCTGGAGTAAAGCTGAACGGGAAAAACGTCTCGAAGAACTGCTGGATTTTATTGACCTGAAACATAAGCGTCATGCTTTTCCGGACGAGTTATCAGGCGGTCAAAAGCAGCGTGTCGGTATTGCGCGTGCCCTCGCGAATCATCCCAAAATTCTGCTGTGTGATGAAGCAACTTCTGCTCTAGATCCGCAAACGACTAAATCTGTACTGCAACTTCTGAAACGTATTAATCAGGAACAAGGCATTACCATTGTCATGGTCACCCATGAAATGGATGTGATCGAAACCGTATGTGATTATGTGGCTGTCATGGAAAAAGGTGATGTGATTGAAACCGGTTCTACCCTGCAGATCTTTAGTCAGCCGCAACATCCAACGACAAAGAACTTTATTCAGACTGTACTCCAGCAAAACTTGCCAGTGAATATTTTGGCGAATCTGGAAAATCAGAATCATCACAGTATTTATTGTTTAAAATTCCTGGGCAGCTCAGCGCAGGAAACCGTGATTCAAGGTGTGATCAAACAGTTTGATGTCAGTTTAAATATCCTGTTTGCCAATATGACAGAAATTAATGGTTCAGTGATTGGTCAGATGTTTATCCAACTTTTAGGCGATCCAGCGCAAATCACAGCGGCAATGCAATATCTGAGAGATAACGGCGTACAAGTCGATCAGGCAGGAGTACAAGAATGAGAGACTTAATTGTACAGTGGTTGACCACCATTACTGCGCCATTCTGGAAAAGTTCACTATCGATGGATCAGTTTGTTACTGCACTGCAAGAAACCTTTCACATGGTGTTCTTCGCAATGCTGTTTGGCTGTATCTGGGGCTTTATTCAGGCGATCATTTTACTTGTCACTCGCCCAAACGGGATTCTGCCAAACCGTGTGATTTATCATGCTCTAAACCCGATTGTGAATGCACTGCGTTCCCTACCCTTTATTATTCTGCTGATTGCAGTTATTCCCTTAACAAAATTCTTGGTCGGTACTTCTATCGGTACTTGGGCAGCGATTGTACCTCTAACTATTTATGTCGGTCCTTATATCGGCCGTCTGGTAGAAACTTCTCTACTGGAAGTGAATGAAGGCATTATCGAATCTGCACAAGCGATGGGAGCAACGCCAATGCAGATTATCTTTAAGTTTATTCTGCCAGAAGCACGTAGCTCACTGATTCTGAACCTGACCACAGCAACCATTAGCCTGATTGGTGCAACCGCAATGGCGGGTGCCGTTGGTGCTGGTGGTATTGGTGACTTAGCGATCTCTTATGGTTATCAGCGTTTTGATACATCTGTGGTGATCATGACCGTGATTGTCTTATTGATTCTGGTGCAGATTGTACAAAGTGTTGGCGACTGGTTATCGCGACTTCGTTAAGCTAAATTCCTAAGTAAATAAAGCCCTCTTTTTGAGGGTTTTATTTTCTACCCATAAAAATATCTGCATCTTAAACATCGAAGCGAACATTTGATACATGGCTTAGTAGCATGGATGCTGCCGTTGATCTGTCTTACACAAGCTTTAAAGCAATGCTTAAAGCTTGCTCAGGAAGTGCCATCAGATCAACGAGGGGTTTTGTTACTTTTGGCCCGTCAAAAGTAAGGCATAACTACTCAAAATTTAAATTAAAGTAAAAATATAGGACTTACGCACTAT
>NZ_DDLD01000102.1:0-6384 GCF_002339435.1 Acinetobacter sp. UBA2581
TGTGTTCAGCGGACGCTTACGATCAAATTCACCGTCAGCAATAAATCTATCAATAACGTTTTCTTCCTGACCTTTGGATACAGCAATGTTTTCTTGAACTTCAGTCACTGTTTTTCTCCTGCAGTTTTAAATATTCAAATTTTGCATCAGCCCAGTTTTTAGCATCGTATGGGCTTAAACCTTTTTCTTCACACCATTTGGTGCACCAGAGAAACTGAGCATCGTCATAGGGAGTTGGCTTAACTACTTGATTAGTACTATCCATCACGCCGCCTTCATAATCTGATTAGCCACAATTTTTGCTAAGTTTTCGCTGGTTTCATTCGAAACATTCGGGCAGCGCAGGTGCATTTCATATTCATCGAATAGCATCTGGCATGCTGCATTACCTGTTAAATCATTCTTTAAAAACACATAGCTCAGTGCTTTGCGTGTACCTTTGCCTGAAAAAGTAGAGCTACCATCTGCAAGTTCTTTCTTTGCATAACCCAGCTTTTCCAGCCAAAGTTTGAAACCAGCTTCATGTTTCTTTTTGATTTTGAAAATCATCTCAATCCCCAACATTTTTTGATTTTGGAGCCATGCTGGATTAGCACGACTCGGGTTTTAGAGGAATATTGATAGATCATGAAGCTTCACCAGTTTCACTAGCTTGGATCAAAATCTCTTTGCGCTGTGCATATATGCCGAGTAATTCTTGATGATCAGCGGGAAGTAATTTAGCCGCAGGAATTGCTGGTGCTAATCGCTCCAAAGCTTCTACTGAATTCATGTCATAGATCCGATTGATCAGTACCTGTTTCTTTTTGGTATAAAGCATATCAATTGGATAGCTTGATTTTCCATTGCCTGACATCGCATCCTTGCAAATAGCTTGTTGAACGTCTTTAGTGGCTTGATGTTCGATTTCTTCAATTATGTTTAGTTGATCGGGTTCAACTAGTTCTTTGATGACTGACTCAGGTTCAACCTTAGGTGTGTATTGCTCAGGATTCAGTTCAAGCAATTTATCTTCAGTCTGCTTGCACAAATGCTGTTGATCTTTTTGATCTAAGTATCCATTAGCCAGAAATACGTGGCGGAATGAAAGAACGTCATCAACCTTAGTAAACTGGTCAATTTGCGCTGTAAACTTTTCAACCAGCTTTACCGGGTCAGTTTCAACCGAATCTTCTTCAGTTTCTGTAGGTGCTTCAGTATTAACAGTGGCTTCTTGCTCTATGGCTTCAACAGATTGAACTACTTCTAGCTCAGGCCGTTTCTCAATATTTGGTACAGCATTATCTGGACCAGTTGGAATACCAGGCTGTTCAGTATCTTCCTTGGCTTTTCGACTACGACGTTTCTTTTCAGGCTTGTAATGACTTTCTATCGTCAAAGGGTAAGCAATAGTTCGCCCAAGAAGTTTACCAATTGCTTGTAGCTGTAATTCAGCATTCTCCTGATCCATCTGGGCAAAACCATTTTTTATACATTCAACATACTTTCCAGATAGTGAAGTGAATTGAGTATGTGCAATGTGATTGGGATAAACCAAGAAAATTTCCTGACCTTCCACCACGTCATCAAGAGTTAAAGGTTTAGCAAACGTAATACCAGCCAGCTCCATGGTCTCAACCTTGATGCAGAACTCATAGCCTGGCATAGCAAAAATAGTGGCAGGGAATTGAGACAGATCATCAAAATCCATTAATCCACCAACAGCGCGGCACATGATATTTCGGCCAGCCATCAATGCGTCAAAAGCTTCTTTGCTATTTAAAATATTCATGCTGACCATCCTTCCATATCTGATTTCGCCTGGCAGGCATTTAAAATTTGTTGTTCGTACTTTGTGCCTTTGAAGTAGTCCGCAGGCCGATTTAGATCATTAACGTGACTCGCATTTTGAATATCCTTTAATGCAGCCTGATAATCATTTTCCAGACGTGCCTCGTTTTCGGCATGCAGTTGCTGCTCATTCGCTTGGTGCGCTTGTTGGTTACGTTGAATGATTGAGTGAATACCGGCACACGTTTCCTCAAACTTTTGCTGTTGAACATCGTGAAGACTATTTAATCCCCGTTTGGCACAGTACTTTTCAATATCAATTCCAGCTTGTTGCATAAGCGCCTCAAGCTCTAAGAATTGGTTGCCATTGATGCATGCATTCGCAGATCCCGAGTTCAACCATTGTTTAAGCAACACTCCAGCCTGTTCAGAAAGCAGCATAGGTTCACTAAAAATGCGGGTACGGTCTTTTGTTCTAACTGCATAGTTGTCGTGAGTTAGATCCAGAACAGTGGTGAACTCATATTCAATACCGTCACGCTGTTCAGCTTTCATTCCGACCTTTTCAACTTTCTTTTTACCGTTACCTGCATCAACCTGAACGGTATCCATCTTGCTGCGCATGGTCACAATAATATTGATGCTGGATTGAAGCATTGCATCGATAAATTTGCGGTGCCTTGGGGTAACTTGGCTCCATGCACCCCAGCTATTACCCTTGAAAGTTGTACTGGCGAGCTTGTCGACAATTTCCAAACAGCCACCAACACCGGACCACTCATGAGTAATACTGTCCAGGATTAAGGTGTCAAAACCAGCCTTTTCAGCAGCCTGAATAGCGTCAATAAACTTTTCAGGAGTGTAGGGAGGTTGAATATTCGCATGTTCAAACTCAACAACATCTTCATATAGCTCAGCACTACTGTTCTCGGTATCAGCGACAGCAATCTTTCCACCAATACCTTTAGCCAAAAGAAGCGCACCCAAAGTTTTACCTGAGCCAGTAGGGCCAGCCAGAGCAAGGCGTAATTTCGCGTTTTTACGTTCCGCTTTTTTGAAAAATACAGTCGACATTACACAGCTCCTGAATGGCGGTTTTTACGCTTAAAGTTCTTATAGTCCTCAGACCCAAAGAAGCCGGTACTTTCTAAAACTTGATGTCGTTTATTTTTGCGCATGGCGACTCGCGCATTTTCCAAACCATCTAGAATCCACTGTGGAGCTGTAGACTTATCCATTTTCTTCAGAGAGCCGTCAGGTTGGATGGAGTAAATCAACGTATTGCAGAAATAGTCAGCAATAGTCCCTGAGCTTTTGACACGTAAAGCGAAGTAGCTCACCCGGTTTTTACCCACCCTGTAAATCTCAAGTCCTTCAAACGTCTTGATGTATTCAGAGAAGTAACGATGAGTTGAGCCAAACTCTACTGGCATTGGAATGACAGGTAGTTCATCTGCTTTGAATTGCAGGAAACCAGTGTAAAGATCAGCAAAATTAACTTGTGCTTGGTCATTAAGCGGGGACCAATCATCAGAGCCATATTCACACCAGTAAACCAGCTGGCCATTCAAAAGTGCTTCAAAGATTTGATCGGCAGATTTAAGAATCATGACTGCACCTCCACCAGACGATGTTTCATGATATAGCCAGCGATCATTGCGTTGATTTCGCGGTGATCCTGATAATCAGTGAAGTCGTTGTATGGATTGCCATTGGCATCGAATACTTTTATTTCACCAAGTTCTATTACTTCTACATTAGTGAACTCGGAACCCGGTACACCGTAGTCATCTGGATGTGCTACAACTTCAAACGAAGTAATTTCCAAACGAAAGCCATCCAGATTAAGGATTGCTTCACCGCGTACGTCATCAAGCATTTTTAAAGACACAATGCCGTATTCAGATTGAATGTTTTGAGCTGGAGCTGCTTGGCTAGTACCAAAGTCAGCATGCCAACCAAACGCTAATGCGCTTACAGTTAAGGCAGTAGCAACAAGAGTTACCTTGAAGCTATTGTGTGGAGTCAATTTTGCATTCATAATAATTTCACTCACAGGTTGATTGTGGGTCATGCCTCAGGTTGCTCGAACAACGCTGAGGCTTTTCTTTGCTTGTGAGATAAAATATACCTGTGAGGTAAAATAAAGTAAATACCTGTTAGGTAAAAATAATAAAAATATTTTTACTCTTCAGGTGAAATAAGATTTAATAGACAAAAGAAAACCCACACAAGGTGGGTTCTCTTAAAGCGTAAATCTTATTTTTTGTATTCAGTAATACTGATAGGTTTGTCTTTCATAAACTCTACAATACCTTCACCAGCTTTGAAGTGAATTGAAACGCCGTCATCATTGGCCAAACGCATACCACTTCCTGAAATAGCTCGTTTAAGGTGATAAACCTTGCCAGAATTATCTGTCATTTCTGCAGTTTCAAAATTATCTGAAGATTTCAATTCAACTGTAAGATCCATTGGACCAGTAAAGTTAATTACCTGAGTTTCAGCTGGAGTATTGCTCACAACTTTTTCTTGTACCACTTCGTTTTTTGGATTTGAGGTGCAGCCAGTAATCGCCAATCCTAACAATGCTGCGCCTAACAGATATTTCATTGAGACTTACCTTTCTATTTATGAATCATAGGTGTCTTTATACTAATTGTTATAATGTAGCGTTTAAAGACAAGGTTACACTTACCTTACATAAAGAAGAAAACCCACCGAGGGGTGGGTAGAATAGAATTAATGAATTTAATCTATTGGAATGCTTACACCAATATCACTTGCAAGTAGGTCTAGATTTTCTAATGGCAGAGGCCAGTTATTTAATAGGCTGTTTTTATGTTTTTTGAGCATCCAGAAAATAAATAAAACTACACTCTCTTTGTAAAATGAATGTTTAGTGTATTTTTCTTTAATTAATTCAGCTATGTGTGGATTTCTATCAATAAATAGTTGAATGTTGTGTATCAATTCTTCATCTAGAAATGCTTCATAAGCATCCCAAATTGATAAAGATGATTTTTGATGGGTTGGGTGTAGATTGGTTAAAGCCATATACATAGAATCAAGTTTTTCTACTATTTTTAAATCGGTCAAGGGGCCGCGATTTAGCTCTGTAGTCACTCTGCAAAAGAATTCATCTGTTGTTTCAATCAGAGCCATACTTTTAGCTACAGTTCTATGAACTTTAGGCTGAGCTATTCTTTTCGATTTGTAAATAGCATCATGAGTTAATTCCGCATGTGCGTGCTGTAACAGTGTTCTTATTTGAACTTCGCATGGGGTTGATGGATGAATTTCAATCCCGTTATACGATATTACTTCTTTGGGGCGCAAAATAAAGTGCACAGATTGGTATGTGAAAATAAGAGGGTCTTTTTCCTGCTCCTCTTTGAAGTCCCTAGATAAATCATAATCCCAAATGAAACTCTCTTGTATGATATTTTCAATGATTTCAATATCTGAAGTAAGCAATACTACAAATCTGATGCCAACTTTATCTTCAATATCATGATAAGGATTATCATAGGATTTATTTCGTCTAAAAGCTTTATCTAACAGTGAGTTTTCAGCTTTTAATCGCGCTTTAACTGGAATTTTAAAGAATGAATCAAGATCATCTACGTGTTGCTCTTGAAGCTTATTCTTAATAGTATGGACGATCATATCTCCCCATGCCTCATACATGGGTTTTTCTGATCTCCATCTCTCTAAAAAAATAACTTCATTCATTCTTTAGGGTTAATCCTGTCTTTTACAATAATTTGAGTCCATGTTTGCGCAATTCCAGAAGCATCTTTATCTCCTTCATAGGACTTAATAATAACATCACTTTTGAAAACCTCAGGAGAGGCTAATATTTTAACGCTATTATTAAAGACTACTTTGCGAATTTGAAGTTTAGATTTAATGTGTTCTATATCTTTTGTAAAAGCTGTATTCGGTAGGCCTTTTTCATCTAAAAAGTTCTTAAAGCTATCCTGTATTTTTGGATCATTAAAGTATGTTGAAGCAAAAGATGAGGCGTCAATAGTCGTAGATTTATCTACTTTAAGATAGGTTGTTAAAGCGCTTATCAAATCATTTTGCACTTCAACTGTGTAGTTAAGAGATGTAATAAACTCTTTAGTAGCTTCATAAAATTGTTTGGTTGTTCTTGCACTAGTCTGGGGATATCCACATCCAGCAAAATCTGAATAGAAATACTGGGCTGCTGCCTTACCATCAGATTGACTTATTTGATTATCCGAAATCATTACTAGCCATTTTTCGTTAAGATCATCACATGGAGATGCATAATCAGCTTTTTCAAAGAAAGCAATTGTTTTATAAAGTTTTGAAGAAGGTGTTAAAAGTAGTTCCTCAATAAAGTCTAGTGAAATTTTATTTGTATTTTCATCTACTATCTTTGCATAACCATTATAGATTTCAGCCTTGATTACCCCCAAAAATTTTTTTGCTGGGAAGCCTTGCTTTCCAGTAAAAATCACGACAATTCCACCAGTTATATTTTTTGTTCTTTGAGCATCAGATAATTTTTTTGCAATATCGAATGATGAAACAGCAAATACGTCATCTGTTTGATCAATCATTTGTCTTGTCCTGAAATAG
>NZ_DDLD01000011.1:0-3592 GCF_002339435.1 Acinetobacter sp. UBA2581
TATTTCAGGACGGGACACTTCATCTAATATGAAAAGCCTCCAGTATCAGAGGCTTTTTATTTTCATATCAAGAATAAAAACTTGGATCAGGCACTTTCCCGGTCAGTATCCATTCCCCAACTTCCTGATATTTATAATCTACCGGATCATGCAAGGTCTGGGTGCGAACATTACGCCAGAAACGGTCCAGATTCAGTTTGGCTGTGGTCGCACGCGCGCCCATCACCTGAAAAATATTCTGGGTGATATAGAGAGATGTATTGGTGGCCGCGATTTTGGCTGTAGCAATCGCCACTGAAACTTCACCACGCTGCTCAGCAGTGAGATCATTGCCCAGATCCCAAGCGACTTGTAAGGTTTGAATCGCTTTATCTGCCAAGAGACGGACGCTTTCCAGCTGCACATAAAAATCGGCAAAATGCTTCTGGGTAAAAGGGTCATTCACAGCCTCTTCTACCAGTGATTTTGACCAGGCTTTTTGAGTCTGTACGGTTTGTTTGGCGACTTCAAACGCACCTTCTGCTACACCGAGGAACATGTGTACAAAAATCAATTGGGCAATCAAAGGACGTAAGCTTGAATACGGCGTGCTCAGTGGACCCGGATTTAACAGCAATTCATCTTCATGAATTCTGACCTGCTCAAAATGGCTGGTGCCGCTATCGGTCTGGCGTTGACCCATATTATTCCAGTCACCGAGAAAACTTACGCCCTTACGTGCTGTTGGAATTACCCCGATCAGTAATTTTCCAGCGTCGTTATAGCCTGAGCACAGTAAGATATCGGAATCAATGGAGCCAGAACAGAAACTTTTATTTCCATCAAAAATATATTCTTTTTCAGCAACTTTTGTTGCGGTAGTACGACGGTCCAGTGGATTTAAGGTATTGCCCCAGAACAGGTTTTCCCGAGCGGTCTGTTCAAACCATGGGCCATATTGTTCCGGTTGGGAAAATAATTGAACCGTTGCAATCAGCAAATGATGAAACCCATAAACATGTGCTAATGAACTATCGACTCGGGCAATGATTTGAATGGTTTTAAAAATTGTCTGCCAGTCTGCTTCCTGACCGCCGTACTGTTTTGGAATAGACAGGCCCAGTAAACCGCTCTGACGAATCAGATCACGCTCGGCTTTAGGATTACCGCCCTGCTTGTCACGAGCTGCGGCTGTTTGGGCAAAAGTTTCTGTCAGTTGCTGGGCAATTTGCAGGGGAGATTGATCTAGATATTGTTGTCGTACATTCATTCTTTTGACCTAAGTTCAGCATAGTTTTAGCTTAGCAGATTGCAGCTTGGCACTATATTCGAAAGCATGCAGAGCTTATTCCTGAGACAAAAATACCGGCAAATAATGCCGGTATTTGAACGTCCTAAACTTATGCCTGATTACGCTGCACTTCAGCAATTAACTGATCCACGACCTGTGGCTCAGCCAGAGTCGAGGTATCGCCCAGACTGTCCAGTTCATTGGCAGCAATCTTTCTTAAAATCCGGCGCATAATTTTTCCTGAACGGGTTTTAGGTAAAGCGGGTGCCCAGTGCAAGGCATCTGGCGTTGCCACTGGCCCTAAAATTTTACGTACCCAAGCTACCAGTTCACCGCGCAGCTGTTCAGTACTTTCAGTCCCTGCCTGCAAGGTGACAAAGGCACAAATCCCCTGACCTTTGATGTCATGCGGCATACCGACAACAGCCGCTTCGGCAACCGCTTCATGGGCCACCAGTGCACTTTCAATCTCTGCCGTACCCAGACGATGACCGGAAACATTGAGTACATCATCGACACGACCAGTAATCCAGTAATAGCCATCTTCATCACGACGTGCACCATCACCGGTAAAATAGGTACCTGGATAGGTCGAGAAATAAGCTTCAATAAAGCGATCCGGGTCACCCCAGATGGTGCGCATCTGGCCTGGCCAGGAATCCTTAATTACCAGATTTCCTTCCGCCACCCCTTCAATTTCCTTGCCTTCTGCATCGACAATGGCGGGTTGCACACCAAAGAATGGACGGGTCGCAGAACCCGGTTTCAGGTCGGTTGCACCCGGTAAAGGCGTAATCATGAAGCCACCGGTTTCGGTTTGCCACCAGGTATCAATCACCGGACAGCGACTTTCACCAACTACCGAGTAATACCAGTTCCAGGCTTCCGGGTTAATCGGCTCACCGACCGAACCTAAAATTCTCAGGCTGCTACGATCACTTTCCCGTACATAAGCATCGCCTTCCCGCATCATGGCGCGGATGGCCGTTGGTGCGGTATAGAGAATGGTCACATTGTGCTTGTCGACGATATGTCCGGTACGTGCCCAGCTCGGATATTGCGGCACTCCCTCGAACATGACCGTAGTCGTACCATTAGAGAGCGGACCATACAGTACATAGGAATGCCCGGTAATCCAGCCGACATCGGCAGTACACCAGAACACATCATCCTGTTTGATGTCAAAAACTTCTCGGAAAGTACAGTTCACATAAGTCAGATAGCCGCCTGTGGTATGCAGTACGCCCTTAGGTTTTCCGGTTGAACCCGAGGTATACAGGATAAACAGCGGATCTTCCGCATTCATCGGCTCAGGCGGACAGATCTCATTGACGGTCATAATTTCCATGTGATACCAGAGATCACGCCCCTGTTGCATTTCCACCGGATTGCCAGTGCGATGTACAACGATGACATGTTCAACCGATTCGGTACCGGCGACTTTCAGGGCTTCATCCACATTGGCTTTCAGTGGAATGGCTTTGCCCCCACGCATGCCCGAATCTGCGGTAATCACCATTTTGGCCTGACTGTCTTCAATCCGGCTGGCCAGAGAATCAGGTGAGAAACCACCAAACACCACACAATGCACTGCACCAATCCGGGCACAGGCCAGCATGGCAATTGCGGCTTCCGAGACCATTGGCATATACAGCACCACCCGGTCGCCTTTTTTAATCCCGTTCTTTTTCAGTACATTGGCAAAACGGCAGGTTTCATCATAAAGCTCATGAAAAGAAATAATCTTGTGACGGGATGGATGATCCCCTTCCCAGATAATCGCCGGTTTATAAGGATGTTCCTTAAGATGGCGATCCAGACAGTTGGCACTGACATTGAGCTGGCCATCTGCAAACCATTCAATTTTAAAATTGTCTTTATCAAAACTGGTATTTTTAACCTGGGTAAAAGGTTTGATCCAGTCCAGGCGCTGTGCCTGTTCAGTCCAGAACTGATCCGGTTGTTCAATGGATTGCTGATAACGCTCAAAATACTCTGTATCAGTGGTACGTGCGGTTTTCTTAAATTCTACTGGTACTGGATAGATTTCTTTCATTGTTCGCTTCCTTGATCTTGTTCTATCTCATCACGAGAGCTTGATGGCATTTTGTTGATTGTTTTTTATGCATAATGGCAGTATGTACTGCATATTTCAAATCCGACAATCATGCTTTCGTCGTAGATTATTTATTCAAATTCAATCAGAATAACTTCGGATAATGCTCAGCTATGGCCAAAGTCAGCTAGATATTGCTATCGTCAAATAAAATGAGTCTCCCACTCTCGCTGTATTTTATACAGGGCAGAGTAAAACTTGAAGTG
>NZ_DDLD01000001.1:0-2535 GCF_002339435.1 Acinetobacter sp. UBA2581
TATATTTTAATTTTGTCATCGAACCTTGCGAAGCAGTGCTTCCCACTCAGAATATTGACTCTCCGACAAACCCGGTACGGTTCATGTATTTTTTTATAAAAATAATAGAGAGTTTGGTAACTTAATTTCATCCGCTCCAAGCTTAAAATAAATTGCTGTTATAGTGTGAACTATAATATTCTAATTCATGCATTAAAATGAAAAGATTACCTACTATTTCAAGTATTTGCTTGATGATTTTAACTTTATCAACTCGAGCAGAGACCCTTCCTGAAACTTATATATTATGGGAACAATATTACCAAGTTGAACAAAAGGATCTTGAACAGGCAACACAACTTTTACAGCAGATTAGCCAGAAATCACCGCGAGATCCAAAGGTCTGGAAAACTTGGACATATCTGGAAATGCGCAAAAATAATAATACCGAAGCTTTAATTTATATTGATCGAACTCTTGAATTAACGCCAGATGATGAACAATTGTTGTTGCAAAAAGCCTATCTGTTGAATGCTGCTCAACGTAATCCCGAAGCTTTAGAAATATTTAAAAAACTGCAAAGTTCCTCAAATCCTGAAACTGCAGTAAAAGCCCAACAGGCTGTACTTAATTTAAATGGAACAACAAGTGGTCAGACTAAAAATACCTTTGCCGATATCTATTTTTCTCCTTCTTTTGAAGGACGTTATGACACGGCTATCTTACCCTTGAAGCTCCGTTATGGACGTTATTGGGGAGAAGAAAACCGTGGCCAGATTTATGGCTTTGCCAGCATTAACAGGGATACCCAATCCACCGGCGGTGCACGACCTGAGATTATTGACCAGAATGCAGCCATTGTCGGTGTTGGAACAAATTACCGTCCTTGGGAATGGCCGCTCTATCTATATCTGGAACTCGGCGGAAGTTATGATCTAATCGATTTAAACCGAGACAAATTCAGAGAAAGTATTAATTTTGGTTTGACCGGTTATCAGGAATGGTATTGGCATGATTCCGAAACCAGTCATAGTCCGATTACCCAGAAAACTCAGTATTTTGCCGAACTGTATGGCAATGCAGCGAGCTATTCACGTGAAGATTATAATGTAATTGGCGACCTGCGCCTGCGTACCGGTTGGAACTTTAACCGGGATCATCTAGGCAATATCCAGACTTATCTGAAGTTACATACGATTAATGATTCCAATAACGAATTTTATAACAACCTGGCAGAGTTGGGGCCGGGTATAGCCTGGCAACCTGCAGACTTCCCGGTCAAGCTACGTGTTGAACAGATGTATGGCAAATATGTAAATGGGGCACCTGAGTCTGGAAAAAGAACTTTTGATAATACCCGAGTGGAACTGACTTATTACTGGAGCTTTTAACCATGCTGATTGATCTTTCTTTTATTTTTGGTACCCGCCCTGAGCTGATTAAATTAGCACCAGTCATCTTAAAAGCCCAGCAAGATTCACGATTTAGAGTCAATGTGGTATTTACCGGTCAGCATCTGGAATTGGTACAGGATGCGATCGAGTTTTTCCAAATCAAGATTGATCATCATCTGCAAATCATGCAACCCGGCAAAAGTCTAAATATTCTATTAAGCAAGGCATTGACCGAACTGGATCAAGTATATCGTGACATGCCGAAATGTGATGTAATTGTAGTGCAAGGGGATACCACCACTGTACTTGCAGGTGCTCTGGTGGCCTTTAACCTGAATATTCATCTGGCGCATGTTGAAGCCGGATTACGCTCTTTTGATCTGATGCATCCATTTCCGGAAGAAGGAAACCGGCAACTGGTTTCCCGCTTGGCTCACTGGCATTTCGCACCGACCCGACGTTCTGCAGAAAACTTGCGTCAGGAAAATATTCCAGACCCGCAGATTTTTATTACCGGTAATACCGTGGTTGATGCTATTTATCATGCCCGTGATTTAATGCAATCTTCTTCTCAGCAGTCTCAGCAAAGGTTAGAGCGAATGGGGCTGAAATTAAGTGAACAAGATAAACTGGTCTTGCTGACCGCACATCGACGGGAAAATTTTGGTGAAGGTATTCAAAATCTCTGTGCCGCCATCCATGCACTATGTCGCCGTTATCCAGAGCTGCATTTTGCCTGGCCTGTGCATCTCAATCCGCAGGTATATGAAATTGCTTATCGCGAGTTTCTGGATCATCCGCAGGTACATTTGTTAAAACCTCTGGATTATCCGGACTTACTGGCTGTTTTAGGTGCAGCCTATTTTATTATGACCGATTCAGGCGGTATTCAGGAAGAAAGCCCCACCTATCAAAAACCGGTGCTCATACTGCGGGATGTAACTGAACGTCCGGAAGTGGTTGAAGCAGGTTGTGGAATACTAGTCGGTACTAATCAGGCCAAAATCGTACAAGAGTTTTCTCGTCTCATGGATGATTCAGCCTATTATCGACAACATGCAGAAGTCGAAAATCCATTTGGTGATGGTCATGCTTCGGAACGTATTTTGGAACAGATGCTGCAAGATTTAATAGTCAGAGCTTAGGGTGTGTTGACACTTTT
>NZ_DDLD01000060.1:0-7306 GCF_002339435.1 Acinetobacter sp. UBA2581
GGGGTTCAGCGGACGCTTACTTTCCTTTCACAGCCTCTTAATTTTCAGCTTGTGCTTTGGCTGCAATATTACTTTTATAGATAAAAAATAGTGCAACGGCTAATAGTGCAATTGCTGCTAGTCTGGATCCATCTAAATGAATCACCGGATTATTCAACCATCCGAAATGGTCGATGAGCAGACTCATTAATAACTGTCCACTAATGACGGCGACAGTGGTGGCAGCAGCGCCGAGTCTAGGCATGGCAAATACAATCGTGAGCATATAGGCTACGCCAAAAAATGCGCCTGTTAATTGCCATCTTGGGGCTGTGAATAAATTCAATGCATGGTTTGGTTCAAGAAAGAAAGCGATTAGAAAACTGACTAAAGCACCTAAAACAAAGGTCAGCCAAGAACTTTCTAATACGCCTACTTTAGCACCTAGACGACCATTAATTGAAGATTGAGCACATAAAACTGCTCCGCCAAAAATAACGACTAATAACATTATATAAATCATGGAGAAGCTTCCTTATTGAATAAGCCATAATGCAGCTAAAATAGCCACCAGCGCGCCAATACGATATTTATCTACAGCCCGTTTATGACTACCTAACAAACCCCAGTGATCAATAATAAGACTGGTCGCAACCTGGCCAAAAAGGATGCCCACCATGGTGAGGCCAACGCCAATATGAGGTGTTGCTATAGTTAAAGCTACTACATATATAGGGCCTAATATGCCACCAGTCAGTTGCCACCGTGGCTGCTTGAACATGAGAGAAAGTTTTGGACGGCTAAAGATCAGTCCGAAGGTTAAGAGCAGTGAGCCGATCGCGAAAATTCCCAAGGTTGCCCAGAAATGGCCAATTTCTTCCCCGAGTGGACCCAGTAAACCCGCTTCAACAGATAACCCCATACCTGCAAGAACGACTAATGGGAAAATCCACAACTGTTTCATATATGCTTTCCAAAGGAAGAAAGCACCGAATTATATTCTCTTATCTAAAAGCTACAATTCCGTAATTTTTCAAAACATAATTGCTATTATGACAATAATAAAATGATTAAATTAAATTCAGGGATAGATCAGGTATGCAACTCAATGCATTACGCTATTTTGTGATGGTAGCAACCACAGGCAGTTTTTCAGCCACCGCAAAGCATTTTCAGGTTCCATCTTCCTCAGTATCTCGTTTTATTTCCAAACTTGAACAGGAAATTGGACAGCAACTTTTTTATCGTAATACACGCTCTGTCCGGCTGACTGACATAGGAGAAAAGTACTTTGTGCAAATTAAGGAAGTGCTTGATACGCTAGATCTGGCCAATGAAGAAATTTCTGGTAAAAACGCGATCAGAGGGTTGATTCGTATCAATACGGCGGTGGCACTGGGGAGACTACATATATCACGCATAGTGAATAAACTGCATGATAGCTTTCCAGATCTTTCAGTCGAGCTGATCTTGACGGATACTTTTATTGATCCTGTACAAGAAGGCGTAGACATTGCCATACGGATTGGCTCATTACAGGATTCAGCATTAATTGCACGCAAGGTCTGTGATCAAAAATATGTACTGTGTGCAAGCCCTGCATATCTTGAAAAACATGGAACTCCACATTCCCCATACGAGATTCAGAATCATCAGTGTCTGGTGTATAAGGGCGTTTCCGGAAGCCAACGTTGGTATTTCCGTCAGCAAGAGCATGACACTCCGCTTTTAATTGAGCCACAAGGGCCTTTAAGAAGTAATAATGCAGAAGTCCTGGTAGATGCGGCATTGGAAGGACGGGGGATTGTATTATTTCCAACCTGGATTTTTATGGAAGACTATTTCAAAACACATAAACTTGTTCAACTTCTTCCTGACTGGATCAGTACAGTGGAACCTTATTCTATAGGGATTCATCTGGTTTCTCCTGAAAACAGAATTCGTTCGCAAAAGGTTAGAACTGTGCTTGATTTTATTTTAAAAGAAATTGGAGATCCGCCGTACTGGGATAATATTCTTAAGCTATAAAGATTTTATGATTCAATTATAGGAAGCTTAATGGGCTTCTTAGTTATCTCGTTTTTGATCAAGAAGGATTCTAAAGCAGAAAATGTATCCGCATTATTGTTATAAATCCAAAATTAAAATAAAAAAGCCTATCTCATTCGAAATAGGCTTTTTTACCTCTGAGGAATCTTCTCGCCATTTAATTCAGTTAAGAATGCTATGACTTAAAGACTAAGAATCATATTATGAGAATATGAATAGTTTTTCAAACATAATTTAAATTTTATTTGGTTAAATTATTACGAATGTCACTTGTGCTTGCAGGATGGTAAAGGAACTTATTTTCAATAATCTGTGCTTTCTCCTGAAGAATTTGTACTAATTTGTCCAAATTTACGAAATCAAATCTATTTTTTGAAGCTAATAAAGTAAGCGCTAAAGGTGGTTCTTTAAGAGAGAATTTAACTGGTACAGACAAACCTGCAACTTGAGGATCAAGTTCACCACTAGAATAATAATAACCCTGTTTTTTAATCTTTCTCATTTGTTCCAGAAAAGCGGTTTCATTCTGCACAAATCCCACTTCTTCAAATGCATCTGCATAACGTTGATAATAATCAAGCAAAGCTTGCTTCGGTAAATGTGCCATGATGACTTTTGACGATGAGCCTACATAGACAGGACGTGGACAACCGCGTCCAAATGAAAGCAGATGTGCATTTTTAAAGACTTCGTCATGTAAGTCGATACAAGAATCATAATTAAGATGAGTCAATATACAAGAGAATTCAGTCCGTTCGACGATTTCCTGCATAAAGGGAATGCTGATCTGAACCAAAGGATCAGTTTTTCTTGAAATATAATCCAGAACAGCAATTTTTGAACCCAGCGTATAATCACCGGATGTGCCACTGATTCGCTGTAAAAGTTCAGCCGATACTAATTCTTTTAAATAGCGATAACTGGTGGGTTTGGAGAGGTTTAATTCTTCACTGATGATATCTACATTAATCACTGAACGTGATAACGAAAATAGATCGAGAACAGTAAGAATTTTTCCAAAACTTGCTTGCGCCATAAAAAACCTGAAGTGCTGACCATTGAAAAAGATGATGACTCACTTTAGCTTAAAAGAGGGTAGTAGAGGCAACTATTTACCTAAAATTCTCGAATCATGAGGATATAGGAAGAAAAGAGACAAATATTCAGCATAACGGCCTATGCAATGATAAAAAAATCATACTTATTCTCATATAGAGATATTTTTATTGACAATAAAGCGTTTATTTGAAAAAATTAATTAAGTAAATATCTAATGATGAATAATTAAGTAAAGTGTTATCTTTTGCTTTTTATATTTTCATCAGACAGTTTCAGTTTAATCAGCTGAATATTCTAATTTTATAGCCTTTCAACAAGTAAAAATTTTGTCACTGAGCTCTTTGGGCTTGGTGGGCAGGTTATTTACTTTAGAAAATAAAATAAGCTCTTAGAGAGAAATCATGCTGCTTATAAAATCTTTACTCGCATTTCGTCCAAATAAAATGGACTGGATTTTTGCGACTAAAACGTTTGTGGCTGGTATTTTGGCGCTCTACGTTGCGTTGAGTTTGGATCTTGCTTATCCAATTTGGGCTATTGGCACAGTTTTCGTTATTGCCAATCCTTATACGGGTATGACCGCTTCAAAAAGTATCTATCGTGTACTAGGTACTTTATTAGGCGCAATTGTGGCAGTTGCAGTTACTCCTTGGCTAATCAATACACCGTGGTTGTTTACGCTGTTTTTATCCTGCTGGGTTGGCCTCTGCTTATATTTCTCTCTGCTTGATCGTACACCGCGCAGTTATATACTGATGCTGGCTGGATATACGACTGTCATTATCTGCTTCAATATCATTTACTTTATTGATACTGCTTCATTATTTGACATGGCGGTAGGGCGTTTTCTGGAAATTACCATTGGCGTCGTTTGCAGTGCGATTGTGACAACGACGATATTTCCAATGCATATTGGCCCCGCAGTGAAAAGTCGTGTCAGTAAAACCTTAGTGGATACTCAGCAGATTTTTAATAAAATTCTATTAGAACCACGTCAAGACCAGAACTATACAAAAGCTTTAAGCCAATTAGCTGCAGATATTGCAGATATTCATGTCATGGCTGTGCATTTAAGCTATGAAAAGTCGGCTCTACAGGGAATGACCAAACCACTGCAGGAAATGCTGAACCAGATCACAATGCTGGTGAGTAATTTGGTGGCAATGTCAGAACGCGTGCAACAGTTAGACTTCATTGATACAGGATATCGCCAGTCATTAGCACATTTACATTCCAAAATTAATACATATCTAACTGATGAACATACATTAAAAGAGTCTGAACTGAATCAGCTTCCTGCTGATTTTGAAACAGATTTCCTGAAAATTTTTGAACATTCAAAAGATGATCAAATTGTAATATTGAAAAGCTTGAAAATGGATATCCGTCATTTCATTCAGAATATCCATGCAATTAAGTTGATCTGGCAGCGAATCCAACAAGGGGATACTTCACTGCCTGAAATGATTGTTCCACTTACTACGAACTATCCAACTCTGCATCGTGATCATGGTGTAGCAGTGCGGGGTGGGGTTTCTGCATGCCTCACTGTTTTTATTGCTACTGCCTTTTGGATCTTAAGCGGCT
This sequence comes from Acinetobacter sp. UBA2581, assembly GCF_002339435.1. Classification (NCBI taxonomy): domain Bacteria; kingdom Pseudomonadati; phylum Pseudomonadota; class Gammaproteobacteria; order Moraxellales; family Moraxellaceae; genus Acinetobacter; species Acinetobacter sp. UBA2581. The sequence continues at coordinate 4,675 of NZ_DDLD01000060.1, forward strand.
GGAAAGCTGGATTTATGCTGGCTGAAATGGCTGCAATTAGTGCATGTATATTAACGGCGCTGGATAATCCGGTGCCTGCATTAAAGCTGTTTATTCGTAGTAGCTTATATGCTTCGATCGTGATCTTCATATATGCCTATGGAATTTTTCCAAATATTATAGAGTTCTGGCAGTTAGCACTTGTACTTGCACCATTCTGCATATATTGCCTGATGCTTTTTTTGCATCCACCCTTGGTTGGAATTGGTTTGCCTTTGTTGATGGGTACGATCATGGGGCTGAATTTTCATAACCGTTATACCCTGGATCAAATTTCTTTCTTTGATGCAGCGATTGGTACAGTGATTGGGCCAATCATCGCTGTATTTATTATCCATATGATCCGTGCAATGTCTCCAGATATAACCGTACAGCGCATTTTGGCCATTCATAACCGAGCCATTCGTCAGGCACTGTATATTCCTTATGGGGTACGGTTCCGTATTCATTTACGTACGATGATTGACCGCATCGGGGTATTAAATACTAAAACAGTAGAATCTGAAGATCTAAAAAATAAAATCAATCAAGCACTCATTGAATCCAGCGCCGTCGTGGATCTGGCACGGTTACAAGAACTCATACTCAAGTTACCTGAACAGCAGCCTTTGAGCCAGCAACTCGAAGATCTTCAAATACAGCTGGATGAATATTTTCGTGCCAAAGAAATTGGACAAAATTATGATGCTGCCTTCACACAGTTAATTAACAAAATACAGGCTTTGGAAGCAGATCTCATCATGCAGGAACATACAGATGTTGTAGAACGGCTGCATATTTCACTCAACAATATTCGTAGCAGCTTATGTCATATCAAGACACCGCCAAGATATGCAGGCGCAGGAGATTAATACATGGGAGAGCTGAATATCTATGGTGTGTATGTGCCGATTTTATTGATTCAAGCTGTGATTGCCTATGTACTGCTCAGAATCTTGATGAAGTGGCTAGACAGACTAGTCGCAAATGACTGGATCATCATGCCGAATATTTTCTATTTATGCACTTACGTACTTTTGCTGGGCGCCGTCCATTGGGCAGGCTTATTACTATGAGGTCTGATATTAAAATGATTGAGGAAAACCGTATATGACATCTGTCAATTTACGCAAATATTTGCGACCTGTACTTTTGACGGTAGTGGCTGTTCTCGCCATTTTAGTGATTCGACATATCTGGAATTATTATAATTCTGAGCCATGGACGAGGGACGGGCGTGTACGTGGTGATGTAATTCAGGTGTCATCAGATATTTCAGGCCTGGTCACAGAAGTCCTGGTGCAGGATAACCAGACCATCAAGAAAGGGCAGCCTTTATTTAAAATTGATGTTGAACGTCAAGAACTGGATGTTCAAGAAGCTCGTGCGGATCTTGCGAAAGCAAAAGCAGGTCTAGCGCAAGCTGAGGCTGAACTGGTGAATGCTAAAGCCAATGTCGTGAAATCCCAAGCAAATATTCATCTGGCAGACAAGAATGCAAGTCGTTATTCAAGCTTAATGGATGGTGCTATTTCAAAACAGGAACAGGATCAGATTTTTGCTGCACGGGATGAATCACATGCCGAGCATGAGCAGTCCTTAGCTGCAACCGAACAGGCCAAAGCGAATATCGAGCAGCAAAAAGCATTAATACAAGTCGCCGAGAATAACCTCAATTTTGCGCAACTTAATTTACATCGTTCAGAAGTTGTTGCCCCGGCAAATGGGACATTATCAAATTTTGAATTAAAAGAAGGGAACTATGTCAAAGTTGGCCAAGCAGTTGCCGCATTACTAGATCGCAAGCAGCTCTATGTAGTCGGTTATTTTGAAGAAACCAAACTGGATAAAATTTACGTGGGAGCACCAGCTACAATTCAGCTGATGGGTGATTCGCAAAAACTTAAGGGCCATGTGCAAGGTATTGCCTCGGGGATTGAAGATCGTGAGCGTACTGCTAGTTCAGGACTTTTAGCGAATGTGAATCCAACTTTTAGCTGGGTGCGTTTAGCCCAACGTGTCCCTGTTAAGATTATTCTGGATGAGTTACCAAAGAATGAACTTGCCTTCGTTGCAGGGCGAACAGCAACAGTACATATAGAAAAGCAAGAAAAATAAACTGACCTGTAATTCAATAACACAAGGTTCTTTACGAAAAGAGAACCTTGTCATGAATCCTGATTTAAAAGATCAAATAGCTATATAAAAACAGTAATAATAAGAAGTATGTAATTTGACCATTAAATTACCTTGTCATTACATTTTTATTGACCATTCGTTCAAATTTTTATATTTTCGTATGGATCTTTTTTAAGCAGGAGGAAATTTTTATTATGAATGATGTAAGGCTTTTATATGTAAGTAAGTTCAAAGATGAGAGATACTCTACTTCTGAACTTTATAATATTTTAACAGAAGCCTTAGAATTTAATGAGTTACACAAAATTTATGGCGCACTCTATTTTGGTAATAATTATTTTGTCCAGTGTCTGGAAGGTACTGAAGAAGATGTAAAAGACCTTTTCTACAATCGAATAGTCAAAGATCCACGCCATAAGAACTGTGAAATTCTCTCTTATGAAATAATCGACTCATTGAACCGTACCGGGTTTGT